>NZ_JBHNYR010000002.1:0-218916 GCF_054960615.1 Psychrobacter sp. PSi21 | reverse complement strand
GAACCTGTTGCCGAACCTGTTGCCGAACCTGTTGCCGAACCTGTTGCCGAACCCAGCGCAAATGATTCTCAGTTAACACTGATGGGCGATGACCCACGCGTGTTGTTACGCTGTGCGCCGCAGCCCTTAACAGGAGAATGGACGCCTGAAAAATGGGACTATTGGTTACAAACGGCGCGTGAAGAATCTTTATTGGCAGAAGATGAGCGCGCCCTTGCCAGACAAGGCGTGATGACTGGTGAGTGTAATGGTGAAGCGACCTTTGTCACTGCTGTGGACAGTAAGCATTTGCAAGCGACCTTCTTGCAACTGTCTGCCAAACTACAAGCTCAGTTTACGCACGCTAATATCCGTCTAAAAAGCGATGGTGATATCATAAAAGCCGATAACGTCACGCCTGAGCGCCGTCAGCAGCACCGCGTAGAACAAGCCAGTCAAGTGGCTGAAAAACAGCTGCAAGATTCTCCAGTGATGCAATATCTCAGCAGTCGCGGCGAAGGCAAAATGGGCAAGGTTAAATTGACCTAGCCAGTTCCCATCTATATTACCTGCGACAACTATCAATCACATGAATGTTAATATATACTAAACAGTAAGTTTGGTTATGTGCTGGTATTTTTTATGAAAAATGCAATATGACAAAAAATGGAAAGCCATCATGGCAGCCGTAACAATCAAGTAACATTTTGATTTTATAGAAAAAAGGTTGCCATCGATAATAAAGTAAAACCATGTAACAATAGTGATGGTCTGTTACAACGATTAAGCCATATTAAAAACTGTAAAACAGCTTGGATAAAATTATGTTAGACAATTTACGCGGTATGGCCGTGTTCGCCAGCGTGGTCGGACACGGCTCTTTTAGTGGGTCAGCTCGCGAACTTGGTATCACTACCAGCGCCGTCAGCCAACAAATTCGCTCACTAGAAAATGAGCTTGGTGTGGTGCTGTTGCATCGCTCTACGCGCAAGCTCAGCTTAACCGAAGCTGGTGAAAGCTTTTATGAGGCGGCAAAAGATGTGGTCAGTGCCGCAGAACAAGGCCGCATCAAGGTAAACCAGCTGCGTGACGAGCTTGCAGGTAGCCTGCGTATCGCCACCACACCTGAGCTTGGCGTACATCATATTTTGCCCGCCTTATCAACATGGATGGCCGCACATGATGACTTGAGCATCAACTATCTGGCAGACAATCACTATATTGATATGATTGATGAGCGTATTGATATCGCTATCCGTATGAGTCCCAGTATTGATGACTCAACCTTGAGTAGCCATCCGCTGACCAATGTACGCCAGCTGCTTGTAGCATCACCGCAATATCTGCGCCAGCATCAAAAAATTGAAATGCCTAAAGATTTGACCAATCATCAATTGATCTGTATTGATTTGATGAAAGAGCCCAATCAGGTGGAGTTGGTACAAACTGAAACCAACAAAAAATCACGTATCAAAATGCCGTCGCGTATTCACACCAACAATGTCTTTATGGCGACAACGCTTGCCAAAGAAGGGCATGGACTGGTACGAATGATGGAGATGGATGTCAGAAAAGACCTTGAAAGCGGTGCTTTGGTAGAAGTGTTGACAGGGTATAAATTGCCAAGCTTTGTACTCTATGCGGTGACGCTTAACCGTGATCAGCAGCCTGCTAAAATCACGCGCTGCCTAGAAGTGTTGAAAAAGTATTTTCATGCCAACTAAATAAGCGCATATAAAACCAAACAGCCGAGATCGTTTATTGTCAATATCCAGCAATAAATGACCTCGGCTGTCATGGTTTAGAGGACTCGTAAAGACTATCCGTCACCGTTATGACGTGATAGCTGCCGCCAGCTACCTACTAGCGATTAACTTCAAGTACTTGACCACTACAGTTTGTAGACAGTTTGCCTTAGCCATTGACCTCATCAGCACGAATAACCGCATAAGGGTCAATAAACACATTGGCATGAATAATGACCTTGCCACAAATGATGGCGGTTTGATCAACGTAGGCAGTTTTGTCGATAATAGGCAGGTCGCCTGTGCGGTTTTTACGAATCATAAATCATCTTACTTATTGTTCATTGTGGGAGGGATAGGGGTATAACGGGTTGCTTAAAATGGTGGTATAAGGTGGTGTCAGACCGATATAAAAACAGCTTGGGCGAAAGGTATGACAAGCAGGGCCATGCTGCTGCACCAAAAACAAAACGGCATCACCATCGCAATCGAGTTTGGCCTCAATGAGCTGCTGGTGATGACCAGAGCTTTCGCCTTTTCGCCACAAGGTTTGCCTAGAGCGCGACCAATAACACACCCTTTTAGTCGTAAGCGTCTCCATCAGTGCATCAATATTCACCCATGCCAGCATCAAGACTTCTTTGCTGCGCGCGTCTTGCGTAATGGCCGTTATTAGCCCTTGAGCGTTCCAAGGAATTGCTGTGATGACGGTATCTATCGGATACTGCTGGCCTTTGTCCGCTTGTTCTATCGCCAGAAAAATAGAGGTATCATTGGTTACCACTGCCATGATCCTCCTGCTACCGCATCACATGAGTGAAAACGCTCTAGAGAAACAACGCTGCACATACAGTCCTTATCCGCCAGATAGATTGTCATTGATACTCACAACATCATTGAATTTATAAATGTTATGTTATAACATAACTAAAAATCTAACAAGTATGAATATATTTGATAGAGCATCCGCAATGAGATAAGGAAGAGCGCCAATGAGTGAATCTGTAGCTATCGAACAAAAACTGCCCGTTACCGTATTGTCTGGATTTTTGGGGGCAGGGAAGACCAACTTACTCAATCATATTTTGAATAATAGAGAAGGGAGACGCATTGCCGTTATCGTCAATGACATGTCAGAAGTGAATATTGATGCAGCCTTGGTACGTGAAGGGGGTGCTGAGCTGTCTCGAACTGATGAAAAGCTGGTCGAGATGAGTAATGGCTGTATTTGCTGCACGCTACGAGAAGACTTATTGGTAGAAGTGCGCCGTTTGGCCGAGGACAATCGTTTTGATCAGCTGGTGATTGAGTCTACCGGCATCTCAGAGCCGCTACCTGTGGCCGAGACCTTTACCTTTGAAGATGAAACAGGTATTTGCTTAGATGAGTTTGCCTGTTTAGATACTATGGTAACGGTGGTGGATGCGTTTAATTTTCTAAAAGATTACAGCTCTTATGACAGCCTACAGTCGAGAGGTGAGTCGCTCGGTGAAGAAGATGAGCGCACGGTAGTGGATTTATTGATTGATCAGATTGAGTTTTGTGATGTGATTGTGCTTAACAAAGTTGATTTAATCTCAGAGGCTGATAAAGAAAGATTGATGGCGATTATCCATTCCTTAAACCCAAGAGCAAAAATAGAAGTTGCACAATTTGGCCAAGTGGCGTTGGACAAGATATTGAATACCAACTTGTTTGACTTCGAAGCCGCCGCGCAAGGGATTGAGGCTTGGCAATCGATAGACAGTCCGTTTATGAGCTGGCATGAGCTGATTGCTTAAGCTTGAACCGTCAACTTTTTACTTGGGTTAGTGCTGACCTGCACAATTTCGCTAATCAACTTAATGTGATAAGGCCATTACCATGGCGTTATCACATTTTTTATGCCTTCTCATAACGCTCATAATTTGCACCGTTCACGCTTTTTAGTGACCTCTATATCCAGCTTTGCAAATAGACTCATCAGCGATAGATGCTCAGATACCCAGCGCTCGCTCTTTAGTATGTCGTTCTGTATTTTAAGCTAACCCACGTCTCGCTGAAGTGCCTGCACACGATGCTGATCGTTTATAAGGGTGCCATCTCTTCATATATCGTGTTGCCTCAAAAATACCATCTCACCTTACTAATAAAACACTAATACAAAAGCACTGATATGGTGCACATTTGTAACTTATCATATCAATTTGGTGCAATAAAGCATTTTGACCTAAAAAAAGTTATATTTTGGTGCATTTTTTTAATCATGACAGGCGGCACAGATATTGCTGTACCTAGTAAAAGCGTTTTATTACTGTGCCATATTTTTATTCAAATGTGGCGATATACAGAATAGAGCCTTTTACGAAGATGATATAACAAATAAAAAGGTTCAAGATTTGATAATCATCTAAAGGGATATTTTTAAAGGGACACTTCATTTTGGCTTGGCAATCTACTTTACAGCTTTATTTTGACCACGCAGCTGGAGCGACAAAAACTCGATTGTATCACCGTGCACATACTGGCGCGCTGATGGTACAACGCGCGCTATATCCTGAACCTGATGACCAAGCAGGAATTTGCCACATCTATGTATTGTACCCACCAGCTGGTATCGCTGATGATGACCGTTTGACGATACAGTACAAGCTGTTATCAAACAGTCACGTGGTCATCACGACACCAGGCGCAGGTAAGTGGTATGGCCAACGTCAGGGGCAGCGACCAGTAAAACCAAGTGAATCCACCCAGTGCAGCGCTCAAAGTCAACAATCATATAGCAATGATAACACCTTCTCCAATGTGGACGCCTCAAGCAATAAGGTTGAAGCGGTACAACAGATTGAGGCTTATCTCGATGCCCATACTATCCTTGAATGGTTGCCGCAAGAGAGTATCTATTATGATCATTCTGTTTCTAACGCCACCAATCGCTTTTATCTGGACAACACTGCCAGTTTGCTAACTTGGGATATTGCTGTTTTTGGTCGTCAAGCTTATCAAGAAACATTTGCTCATGGGCATTACCGCAATGGCTTAGAGATCTGGCGTAACGAGGATCTGCTGGTTAAGGATTATACTGCTCAGCAGGCTGGTGCGCGCTGGTTTACTTCAGCACTTGGGCTAAACCATCAGCATGTGCATGGCTCGTTCTGGGCAATACCAAGTACGGAGGTGATATCCGTAACGCTACAAGACAATAGTGCCAAACTTGGACAGTATTTGGATGAAACGATTAATGAGATACACCGTCTTATCGATGAGCAAGCCTTATCTATTTATTGCACACACAACTATCAAGGTATCAACTGCCGCTATCTAGGAGCCGATGTGCGGGCGTGTTTTGAAGCTTTTTATCATGTACGTAATCTTATCAGAGGCAAGTGGTATGCCCTTGAACCCCATCGACCAAGGATTTGGGACACCTAGGTCTATATTCTTCTAGGACTCTAGGTGTCGAATCATGACAGTAATTTGATCGCTTGAATCAGCAAATAAATGACAATGTATTGTTAAGGCTATTAAGGATGGTTTCATGCAATTAACCCCTACAGAAAAAGACAAACTCATGCTATTTACGGCGGGTATGGTCGCTGAGCGCCGTAAAAATCGCGGTGTCAAGCTCAATCATCCTGAAGCAGTGGCTTATATCAGTATGCTGCTTATGGAAGGTGCGCGTGATGGCAAAACTGTGGCACAACTGATGAGCGAAGGCGCGACTTACCTTGCTACCGATGAGGTGATGGATGGTATCGCCGATATGATTCATGATGTGCAAGTCGAAGCGACGTTCCCAGATGGTACTAAGCTTGTGACCGTACACAATCCTATCGTCTAGCGGTGCGCCTATATCGCTGCTAGCTGCAACGGTCGGGACGCTGGTCAGGCATACAAAACGGCCAAAAACCAATATTCAATCACTGCCATAAGCCCCGCAATCTAACAAAGGACCATTACTATGACTATGAAGGTAGGCGAATATAAAATCAAAACAGGAAGCATCGCCTTAAATGCGGGTCGTTGTGTGCAAAATATAGAGGTAACTAACACAGGCGACCGCCCTATACAGGTCGGCTCTCATTATCATTTCTTCGAGGTTAACGAGGCATTAAGCTTTGATAGAGAGTCGACGCTTGGTTACCGCCTCAATATCTTATCTGGTACAGCAGTACGCTTTGAGCCGGGGCAGGCACGTAACATAGAGCTGGTTGCCATCTCAGGTAGAGAGCATGTTTATGGTTTTGCAGGCAAGGTGATGGGGGCAGCCACTATCAAAATAACGCCAAATACCTCGCAAAAACGCGTGGATAGGCGTATTCATGCTGAGCATTTTGGCCCAACCACAGGTGATATGGTACGTCTGGCCGATACGAACTTATGGCTTGAGGTGGAGTATGATTTGACCAGTCATTCTACAACTCGCGGCGTTAGTGTTGGTGAAGAAGTAAAGTTTGGCGGCGGTAAGGTTATTCGTGATGGTATGGGACAGTCACAATTGCTAGGTAGTCAAGTTGCAGATACCGTCATCACCAATGCCTTGGTGGTTGACTATACAGGTATTTACAAAGCCGACGTCGCGATCAAAGAAGGGCACATTAGCGGTCTTGGTAAAGCGGGCAACCCTGATATACAGCCCGATGTGACCATACCTATTGGCGCCGCAACTGAGATTATCGCTGGCGAGGGCAAAATTCTAACGGCTGGTGGTATCGACAGTCACATTCACTTTATTGCTCCGCAGCAATGCGAAACGGCGTTGATGTCTGGCGTCACGACCATGTTTGGTGGTGGTACTGGGCCAGCTGAGGGTACGCTTGCCACTACTTGTACCCCAGGAGCTTATCACATCCATAGTATGTTAAAAGCTACCGACACCATTCCTATGAATATAGGCATACTTGGCAAAGGCAATGTCAGTTTACCTGAGCCAATCAGTGAGCAGATTGAAGCAGGTGCTATCGGTCTAAAATTGCATGAAGATTGGGGCTCAACACCGCAGGCCATTGATAACTGTTTGAATATGGCTGAGGCGTATGATGTGCAAGTCGCGATCCATACCGATACATTGAACGAAAGTGGCTATTTAAACAGTACTTTAGATGCCTTTAAAGGGCGCTGTATTCATACCTTTCATACGGAAGGCGCAGGTGGCGGCCATGCGCCAGATATCTTAAAAGCAATTGGCGAGACGAATGTTTTGCCGTCATCAACCAACCCGACACGCCCTTTTACGATCAATACCATCGATGAGCATCTCGATATGCTCATGGTCTGTCATCACTTAAGCCCAGCTATCGCTGAAGATGTCGCCTTTGCTGAGAGTCGTATCCGCACAGAAACCATTGCCGCTGAGGATATTTTGCATGATATGGGTGCCATATCTATGATGAGCAGTGATTCACAAGCGATGGGGCGGGTGGGTGAGGTGGTTATTCGCACATGGCAGACAGCCGATAAAATGAAAGCACAGCGCGGCCACCTTGCCCCCGATCAATCCGCTAAAGCCCAGCAATCTGCCACACATATCACCTTAAGTCAGGCTGACTTCGACAGCAATAATGATAATTTTCGTATCAAACGCTATATCTCCAAATACACCATAAACCCTGCTATCACGCATGGCATTAGTGAGGAGGTGGGCTCGATTGAAATAGGTAAATGGGCAGATTTGGTTTTGTGGTCACCTGCTTTTTTTGGGGTGAAGCCAGATAAGATTATCAAAGGGGGCTTGATAGCTGCCGCGCCTATGGGCGATGTGAACGCTTCTATCGCTACCCCGCAGCCTGTACATTATCGGCGCATGTTTGGCAGCTTTGCTAAAACAGTAGCGCAAACTTGTCTCACTTTTGTCTCACGTACCGCTTTGGATAAGGGTATTGATAAACAGTTGGGACTGGATAAAGTCGTCAAGGCCGTACATAACATTCGGCCCATACGCAAACAGGACATGAAGTTTAATAGCTACTGTCCTGAGATGGCAGTAAACCCAGAGACTTATGAGGTTCATGCTGATGGTGAGTTGTTAAGCTGTGAGCCTGCCACTCATCTACCGATGGCCCAGCGCTACTTCTTATTTTAGAGCGCACCTCTAATGGTAACCCTAATCGCCCGATAGGCTAAATATTTTGCTTTTAACAGAGGAACAAGGTCTAGCGATGTTAGGCGGTATCACAGAGGCGATTAATACATATTAACCTTTCAAATAGATGGTCAATTGACTTATGAAAATTTATACCCAGCGTATCGATCCGGAAAACCTCAGTGCTGAACAGCAAACACTGATTGCTCATCAACAAGAGGAAAAACACTTTTTACACCTAGATTTTGATACACGTCAGCGTAGTCGATTCAAAGCACAAACCCAGCAGCAACAAGCTGTTGGTATTGACCTGCCACGTACAGAAACCATCAAAAATGGCAGCATTCTGGCAAATCATCACGGCGAATTTATACAGGTCATAGCGGCTGAGCAATCCTTGATTGAAGTCACTGCCAATAACGGTTTTGATCTGATGAAAGGCGCTTATCATCTGGGCAACCGCCATGTGTTATTGATGATTAAACCTGATGCGTTGTACTTTGAACCTGATACTGTGTTAGAAGCCATGTTGAAGCAATTGGGGCTACATACCCAAACCGTACAGGCTACGTTTGAGCCAGAAACAGGCGCCTATAAGAGCAAGCATGGTGGACATTCTCATGGTCACCATGACCACCGTCACGCGCACCATGATCATGCTCATGACTGATCATCATCAAATATTAGAACAATCTGGCGCAGAGTTAATGGCTGAACCTCGTCCTCTAGATGTGTCTGGGCGTCTACTGATGTTGGCATCAAGCAATCTGCCCATCGGTAGTTATACTTACTCGCAAGGCATAGAGTCGGCTATTGAGTCCCAGCTGATCTACGATGAGACCAGCTGCTTAGCGTTTATAAGCGATTATCTGACCTTGGCATTATGCCATTATGAGTTACCAATACTGGCACTGATGATTGAGTCGTTGAGCGTAGATGATAGCGCGCTTGCTGACGCATTGGCTGCCAGTTACCACGCCAGCCGCGAAAGTAAAGAATTTGTTTATGAGTCAAACCAACTTGCCATATCTCTATCCGCTTGGCTCAGCGATGTGATTGAGCTTGATGTCCCCGATAGTCTACTTGCCCATGGTTTTTTACCTTTGTTTGCTCATATCAGTGCCTATTGGCAGCTTGAACCGGCTAAGGCCATGACGACTTACGCCTTTGGTCAAATTGAAAATATGGTGCTGGCAGCAGTCAAAACCGTACCGCTTGGACAAATGGCGGGGCAGCGTATCATTTTACAGTTGCAGCAGTCTTTAAGTGAACAGGTACCGCACCTAGCGCGCAACGTAAAACAGAGTTTTTTGACTGCTCAAAACGTCCCGCCAGCAACTGATACCACGGACATCACTGTCCTAAAGCGGGATCTGCTCTATCGACAGTTAGATATGTCAGCCAGCTTACCGAATTTAGCGATATTGTCCTGTCAACATGAAAGGCAGTACAGCCGCTTATTTCGCTCTTAATGGCTCTTAAGCAAAGCCCTAGCCATGATTATCTCGATTTAACAACGGTTTTACGCAAAACGGATTTTTATTTAAACATCACCTTATTAAGGACATCATCTTATGGCACTCACACCCAAAGCCGATCACAGCCATTCAGACATAGCGTTATCAACATTATCGCCTCTACGCCTAGGTATCGGTGGCCCTGTTGGTTCAGGAAAAACAGCGCTCACACTAAAATTGTGTCAACGCTTGCGTGACGATGTCGATATGGCTGTGGTAACCAATGATATTTATACCAAGGAAGATTCAGAATTCTTGACGCGTCACAAGGCTATGCCAGCTGAGCGTATTCGCGGCGTCGAAACTGGTGGCTGTCCGCATACGGCGATTCGTGAAGATGCGTCCATTAACCTGTCTGCTATCGCTGAATTACAGCAGCAGTTCTTAGGACTTGAGCTCATCATTATCGAGTCTGGCGGGGATAACTTAGCGGCAACTTTTAGCCCTGAATTATCAGACTTAACGCTATATGTGATAGATGTTTCTGCAGGCGATAAAATCCCTCGTAAAGGTGGGCCTGGCATCATGAAATCTGACTTACTGATCATTAATAAAACCGATCTTGCGCCTCTAGTTGGTGCCTCGCTTGAAGTCATGGCACGTGATGCCAAAAAAATGCGCGGTGACAAGCCAGTAGTGTTCAGTAATATGAAAACGGGTGAAGGTCTTGACGAGATTGTGGCATTTATCTTTGATAAAGGCATGATTGGCGCTGCGTAATACCGTGTATATACCCCGTAACTCTATATTTGTGACTGATAGGCAAAAACCATCAGTCAATGGCTGTATCAGTTTATTTATTCATTGAGGAGCAATCATCATGACACAATCCACCCAAACGAAGACCATGCAAACTAAAACAACAATGGTTAAAAATCTGAACAACAAAATGGTCAGCATGCGTACTTTAGCCCTATCAGTCTTGTTAACAGGGCTGCCAACATTAGCATTTGCCCATCCTGGGCATGGTCTGATGACAGATGAAGCTACCTTTGGTCATTCGGTCTTGTCAGGTATCATGCATCCTTTGACTGGATTTGATCATCTTGTGCTCGCGCTTGGTATGGGTATGCTTTTGACCCAAATGCACAGCTTTAAAAAAGGGTTGGCCTCGTTGGTAATAGGTCTGGTTGCAGGGTTTATCTTGAGCTTAAATACAAGCTTAAACAGTACGTTTATCGAATCAGGTATCGTGCTCTCTATTGTACTACTCACCATGGCACTGATGAGCCGCTACTTTAACAGTGCGCTCAATCCAAGCAACAATAGCTCTGTAAAACAGTGGCATCACGTAACCGTCATTGGTTTTGGTGCACTCGCTATGTTTCACGGTGCGGCACATGCCATCGAAATCCCCGCTAACAGCAGTCAAATGGGATTTTTCACAGGCATGATTATCGCTATGCTTGGGCTTTATATTGTTGGCCGAGGTATCGCGATTTATCTAAATACTCACCTACAGAACAGTCTAATCATTCAACGTCTATTGGCAGTGGTTGGCCTATGCGGCGTATTGTTTGTTTAGAAGTTACTTGACGCAACCTTCATATATGCATACGATAGTCAAACCTAATTATTGTTAACAATAATAGGGTTTGTTAACAATACAAGGAATAAGTATGTCTGACACTGCCCAACAAGTAGAATTTGACCCTCAAATAATGGATTATGACCATGGTCACCTCAATGCTTCTACTAAAGATTCAAGGCTATATAACGAGGATTTGGCACCCATACAGGAGTCAGAACGTACTTGGGGGTGGTTTGCCATCTTTAACGTGTGGTCAAACGATATCCAAAGTTTGTTTGGCTACACGCTTGCTGCCTCACTATTCTTGAGTTATGGGCTGAGTGGCTGGTGGGTGATGGCAGCGATCATATGCTCGGGCTTTGTGGTTATGTTTATGGTCAACTTAACGGGCAAGCCAAGTGTCAAATACGGCATTCCTTTTCCTGTATTGATACGTTCAAGCCTTGGGATTAATGGCGCCAATCTACCTGCCATGATGCGAGCCATCATTGGTATTTTTTGGTATGGGGTGCAGACGTACTTTGCCTCGACAGCCGTCGCCATTTTATTGACGCTCGTCATGGGCAGCTCAGACGCAACCTTTTTGGGACTCAACAGTACGGCTTGGCTTGCTTTTGTTATCGTTTGGATATTTCAGTTATTACTGTTTTGGTCAGGGGTCGAGACGATTAAGCATTTCTTGAATTGGGCAGGGCCTATCGTTTACATTGTGATGGTGATACTGATGGGGATTGTCTGGTATCAGTCAGGGTCAGAGCTGTTGCCCGCCATTGGCTCTATTTTTAGCAGTAATAGTGATTATACTGGTGGCCCAGTGCAGGCTTTTGTCGCGATTGTGGGCACGATGGTGGCTTATTTTGCGGCAGTTGTGATCAACTTTGGCGATTTCTCACGCTTTTTACGCAGTGAAAAGGATATGAAGCTGGGCAACTTGGTTGGCTTACCTGTCAATATGGCGTTCTTTTCATTCATTGCGCTGGTCATTACGGCAGGTACGCTCGTATTGTTTGGGGAAGCACTGACCAATCCATCTGATATTGTAGAGCGCGTTGATGCCTTGCCACTGACCATCGTTGCCGCCTTGACCTTTTTTGCCGCGACTGTCGGTATCAATATGGTCGCCAACTTTATACCGCCTGCTTACGATTTAGCCAATCTGTTTCCTAAGCATATCAACTTTCGTATGGGCGGCTTGATAACAGCAGTTATTGCGTTTTTTGTCGGCGCGCTATGGCTATCCTTTATCAGCCAAATCGGTATCGTTGGCTTTGTCAATGCCGTTGGTGCCGTCATCGCGCCATTCTTTGGTATTTTGATTGTTGATTATTATCTGATCAAACGTCAGCATATCGATATGAACGACTTATTTTCTGACAAGCCCACTGGCGCTTACTATTACTATAAAGGCTGGAATATCCATGGTCTCATCGCATTTGCAATAGGCGCTATTTTTTCATTATCTACCGTGCTTATACCAGCATTAAGTAGCCTTGAAGGGTATGGGTTTTTGTTAGGAGCGGCACTAGGCGGCGTGTCTTATTGGTTATTGATGCGTCATGTGCCGCAAATACTCTCTGCAAAACAAAATACCATAACTCATTAAAATCTTGTCCAAAAAAATCAAAGCGGCTAAAATCGCTTGATCGTTTGACTATTTTTTAGACTGTTTTTTAGAAAGATATCTTTGATAGATATTGTTATTGTTTTTATATAGGAACACCAATAATGACTCAAAAAGTCAACAGTGATTTTGATCAAAATACATACCCACGCGACCTCAAAGGCTACGGTGGTCAGCCGCCAAAAGCAAACTGGCTGGGCGGCGCAAAAATTGCCGTACAGTTCGTCTTGAATATCGAAGAAGGGGCAGAAAACAGCGTCATCCATGGCGATGGACAGTCCGAGCGCTTCTTGTCGGATATCTTGGGCACACCTGAGTTTAATAACCGTCACCAGTCGATTGAGTCTGCATTTGAGTACGGCAGCCGCGTCGGTGTCTGGCGTGTGTTGGATGTTTTTAAAGAGTACGGTGTACCCATCACCACCTTTACCTGTGCTGCCGCTGCCGAAAAGACGCCGCACATTATCGAGCGCGTCTTAGAAGACGGTCATGAGATTGCCAGTCACGGTCTGCGCTGGATCACTTATCAATATATGTACCGCGAGACGGAACGTGAGCACATCCGCCGCGCGACCAACATATTTGAGCGCATGCTCGGCAAGCAGCCACTCGGCTGGTACACGGGACGCGATAGCCCAAACACCCGCGAGCTGGTCGTCGAGCAAGGTGGCTATGGCTATGACTCCGACTCATACGGCGATGAGCTGCCGTACTGGCTCAATGTCAAAGCCCAAGATGGCAATATAATCACCCGCAAGCCGCATTTGGTCATCCCTTATAGCTTAGAGACCAATGACATGCGTTTTTCTTCGAGTCCAGGGTTTACTCACGCCGAGCCGTTTTATCAATATCTCAAAGACAGCTTTGACACCTTGTATGAAGAAGGTGCAGACACTCCCAAAATGCTGACCATCGGTTTGCATTGCCGCATTATTGGACGGGCAGGACGCATCAAAGCACTAAAACAGTTTTTGCAATACATCACCAATAAGCCTGACGTGTGGATATGCCGCCGTGATGAGATCGCTAAGCACTGGTATGACAACCATCCAGCAACACCAGAAAACACAGCCAACTGGATGTAGCTTTTACCACGACAGCCACTACCATGGCTGTCGAATACGCCGCAGTGTGTCGAATAAATAAAACAAGCGGCACACGATCAATCAACTCTATTATTAAATAAAAGGAATCATGATGAGTCAAAATACTTCAGAAGTCGGACAAATTATCTCGGCAAACAATCTACCTGAGAGCCTGCCAGCCTTTACTAAAAAATCAAATGTGGCTGACAGTCGTTTGGGTGCCAAAGCGTTATTTGCGACCGATGACTTTTTTGCGGATAAGAGCCGTATCCTAAATCCTGATGCGCCTGTCTTTGTGGTCGGCAAATTCGATGACAATGGGAAATGGATGGATGGCTGGGAGACACGCCGCAAGCGTCATTTGGGCTATGATTATTTAGTCATCCAACTGGCGCGTCCGACCAAAATCGCAGGCCTTGATATTGATACCAGTCACTTTACGGGTAACTTCCCTTCTTCAGCCAGTGTCGATGCATTATATGCGCCAGAGCTACTACAGCAAGCGGATGCGGCGCTCACCGATCTCAATAAAGAAGACTGGGACAGCTTGGACTGGCAGCCCCTTGTCAGCATGACCCCACTACAGGGCAATCATCATGAATTTGTTGAAACTGATAACGAGCAAACAATCACCCATATTCGTTTGAACATTTATCCAGATGGCGGCGTTGCTAGGCTACGTGTCTATGGTGACATCCAGCTCGATGCCAGCCTAAACAATCAAGATGAGATGCTCGACTTGGTAGGCGCGCTAAATGGCGGTCGCGCAATTGCCAGCAATGACGCGCATTTTGGTGAAGCCAGCAACTTACTGTTACCGACCAAAGCGCCCAATATGGGAGATGGCTGGGAAACCCGCCGTCGCCGTGAGCCAGGCAATGACTGGTGTATTATTGCCTTAGGTCAAGCAGGTATTGTCGATTCTATCGAAATCGATACCGCTCATTTTAAAGGCAATTATCCTGATAAAGTCTCAATCCAAGCCGTCTACTCGCCAAATACGCCAGAGCAAACCTTGGTCACTCAAAGTATGTTTTGGGACACGTTACTTGAGCCGCAAAAAACCAATGCCGATGACGTCCATACCTTTGGTAACGACAAGCTCCAGATAGACCAGCCTATCACCCATATTCGGGTCAATATCTTCCCAGATGGCGGTATCAGCCGCGTGCGCGTGTTTGGTAAAGTAGCAGATCAAGCGGGTACTACTGCTGATGCAGAGGTCAAATAATGAGTGTTATCCTAACGGCTCAGCCTTTGACCAAAGCCGACTTTGCCCCTTACGGCGTGGTTATCGAGCGCTATAGTGATGAGGAGCAGACGGCTGACAACACGTATGAGATCAATAATGGCTATGCCGTTCGCCATCATGCGCTTGCTGAGAGTCAGCTTGAGGGTGGCACTGTTGGCATGAGTATCTTTCGAGCCAAAAAACGTGAGAATCCGATTGCGCTGTCCGTTATGGAATATCATCCATTTGGCACGCAAGCATTTGTGTCGATGGAGGGTCAAGACTATGTCATCGTCGTTGCCAAAGCAGGCGCGCCGCCGCAATCGGCAGATGATCTGGCCGTGTTTTATGCCAAGTCGCATCAAGGCGTACAGTATGATGCCAACGTCTGGCATCATCCCTTATTGGCGCTTGGACGCGATAGTGATTTTTTGGTAATTGATCGTATCAATGGCGAGGGTAATAACTGCCATGAGATAGACATTACGGACTGGGGCGTGCTTATTGAATTAGAAAATGTACAAAACTAACGTGTGTGTTTGATACATCCTAAAGTACATTGACTTCCTCACCTCATATTTAAGAGGGGAGGAAGTCAAGTTCTGCTAAACATCACTTATAAGCCTATTGTTTCTAAAAACAGGGCTTTAGCAGATTAACAATACGCTCAACGACTTGCGTACTGTCATCACGAGTCATATTCAGCGCTGGCAGCAGACGAATCACATGTCCACCAGTCACGTTAATGAGTATTTTTTGCTCATCACGGGCGCGATCAACCAGTTGGCTACAATCCATATCTTCTGGCAATACGATACCAATCATCATGCCCGCACCGCGGCTACTGACACCATACTGCTGTAAGCTGCTGACGATCCCATCACGGATAAACTGACCTTCACGTACCGCATTGTCCATTGCGTCTGTATTAGAGAGCACCTCATATACGCTATGTACCACACGGCTGGCAAGTGGGGTGCCGCCATAGGTTGAGCCATGACTGCCTGCACCAAATAAGCCATTAGCGCGTCCGCGTACCAAGCAGGCACCGACAGGGAAGCCATTGCCGAGACCCTTTGCAGTAGTCAGTACATCAGGACGTGCATCGCTATGCTGGTAGGCAAAATATTTGCCTGTACGGCCGTTACCTGTTTGTACTTCATCAAGCATAAACAACCAGTCATGCTTATCACACGCGGTCTGTAGCTGCTCTAAATAGGTAAAACCATTGGCGGCGGTATTCAGGCCACCTTCACCTTGAATTGGCTCAACAAATATGGCGCAAATGTCATCATGCTCTGCTGCAGCCTTTTCAATGGCGTCAATATCACCAAATGGCACCCGAACAAAGTCATCATCTAACGTAAAAAAGCCTTCACGCGCTTTTGGATTGGCTGTCGCTGAGACTGATAATAAGGTACGACCATGAAAGGATTGCTCCATCACAATCACTTTAGGACGGGTAAAGCCTTTGTTGTGCGCGTACAAGCGTGCCATTTTTAGTGCTGCCTCGTTGGCTTCTGCGCCACTATTGGCAAAAAAGACGCTATCCATCTCTGCTGCTGCACACAGTACTTCGCCTGTGCGCTCTTGCCAATCGATACCATATAAGTTGCTGGTATGAATCAGGGTAGATGCTTGCTGGGTGATGGCTTCAGTAACCTTGGGGTGGCAATGTCCCAAACCGCAAACCGCAATACCCGTCAACGCATCCAAGTAGGGCGTATCATCTTGTGTATATAGCCAGCTGCCCGCACCGCGAGTAAAGCTGACAGGTTGGCGATTATAAGTAGGCATCAAATAGCTGGCAGACATACGGGTATCCTTAACAGAACAAAATAATAAATAAGCAAATAAATAGACTACAGCAAGCTATAGCTCATCGGAAAAAGGTGAAGACTCAGCAGGGACGCTGTATTCTTCGTTGGCCCAAGCCCCTAAATCAATCAATTTACAGCGGTCACTACAAAATGGCTTAGCAGGATTGTCTTGCCAAGCCGTTGGCGTACCGCATCGAGGGCAAGGATAGGTTTTGGGCAGCGGGGAGGGATCTGATTGGTTCGTCATAGAAGTGAGGATATCCTCAGTGTATTCGCGAATAAGAGCCGTTATAATAGCATGCGACCAGCAAAAGACAAACACCAGAAGGGCAAACAATGACACCACAACAAACACTCTCACACCACAAATCGCGTGCCTTTCAGCCTGAAAAACTCTCAGCACCACGCGACTTTGTCATTCCTACCACTTTACTTGATACCGATGATAAAAGCACATCCGTTGTGATTGAGATCGGTGCAGGGAAGGGCAAGCACGCCCTGCAGTTTGCCGCGCTCCATCCCAACCAGCAGCTGATTGCTATTGAGCGTACACGAAACAAATTTGAAGCGTTTGAAAAACTGGTACAGCAGCAAAAGCTGCCCAATTTAACTCCCATTCATGCTGACGCTATTGCGTGGTTGGTTCACGCGACCAAACCGAACAGCATTGCAAAGATATTTATCCTATATCCCAACCCTGAGCAGCACAATGCCAATCAGCAGTGGCTGAACATGCCATTTTTTGAATTTTTATTGTCACGTTTGCAGGTGGGCGGCGAAATTGTTTTGGCAACCAATATTGAAGGCTACATGGACAATGCAGAGCAGCAAGCACTCAATATATGGCAGCTGCCAGCAGGACGCTCAACTGTACCTGTAGACAGCGCAAGAACGCACTTTGAGATTAAATACTTAGCACGTGGTGAGACTTGTTGGGAGCTTGTCATGCACAAGCCTAAAGGGTATCGAACCCGATTTGATCAATAAGCAAAAAGTATTTATTATATGAAATAGCCTAAGCAACTAAAAAATAAATTGAAAAAACCGCCACTAAAGGGCGGTTCAAAAATCAGCTACCATTGCGTGTTAATAAGCACACTAAAGAAAAGGCTTCACCAATCTCTCAGAATCTGTGTGCGCATCGATCACGGTTAAAAACGTGTAAGCACCGATAAACTTGCGACTAATAAACATAAACTCTTTAGGTGGTAAGTTGAATTCAAAGGACTGCATGGCTTTTCTAGCGGCTTCAGCCAAACGTGAATGTAACTGGCTATTAGCCCATATGTAGCGATTTTTTGTGTCTAAACAATCTATAGGAATATCGGAATTGGTTTTGGGATAACTAAAAGGCTCTGTGGCCAGCAAAAATAGCGATGCCACGTCATTTTTGACTTTACTACTCATAGTATTGAAAAACTCATAACCTGTCATGGCAGCTTGCATCGCGTCATGATCATGTAAGTAACCTGCACGAAGTAGGCTACGAGCAATAATAAGCAAGTTATCATCAAACTGACGAATCGCGCCAAAATCTAGCAAAATGAGCTTATCAATATCTTCGTCATTATCACTGACGCGCACAAGGTAGTTGCCAAAATTTGGATCTGTTTGCATCTCGCCCCATACAAAAATCTCTTGCATGATGATTTCGATAGCCGCTTGTCCAATAGCGTTTAAGCGCTCAGCAGGTAGCAGTTGCAATGTCTCAGAGGTCACCGTAACGCCTGGCTCATAACTCATACAAAGCAGACGATTATTTGAGTACTCACGATTGATCTTAGGTACGATATAACGCGGGTCATCGATAAGACGCTCATAAAAACGCTCAGTCGTAGCGGCTTCGACTTCATAATCGACTTCATGATGTAGTAGGTCGCGTATTTCTTCAAACCATGCTTCAAGCGCACGCGTTTGCGGCACAATATTACTGACCTTAAGCAAACGCTTAAATAATGCCAAGTCTGAGTCAATGGCTTCTGCCACCCCTGGGTATTGGATTTTCAACACCACCTGTTCGCCAGTAGTGATCACCGTAGCGCGGTGTACTTGTGCCAGTGAAGCGGTGCCAATAGGGTCAGGGTCAACGTCTAATTCTGACAGCTTGTCTCCCAAAAGACGCTGCAGATTTTGTTCAATCCCCGACCATGTCAGCGTGGCAGTATCATCATTCAAAGTGTGTAAGGCACGGGTGATCTCAGGTGGCAGAATGTGCTCGCCATACATAGCCATCATTTGGCCAATTTTGACTACAGAACCTTTGAGCTTCCCCAGCTCTTCGGCAACGTAATTTGCCTGCGCCTCCATAAATGCTTGGTTACGCTCAGAGCGCGCTTGTTTGTCCAAAAACATCCCAGAAACGCTGTTACCTGCCCAACGACGACCGATATTTAAAGAAGTTTTGGCAATCGACAAACGACGCTCAAACCCTGAAGTTTTTAGCGTATCAATCGATTTTTTTTTATTAACGGGTTTAGACGTATCAGATGCCATAAATATAATCATTTATTAGGTTAGTAATGATGTGTAGGTCTGAGACCGACAATACAAGAGGGTAAATAGTTACTATACAAAATTGTATCATATAAACGGCGGCTGCCTTGTCAGACATGGTAACCGTTTGATTCATACCAGCAATCATCAGGTAGCTGTTTGGTATAAAAAAAGTAAGAAAACGGCCTAGCGGGGTGAAGACTAGGCCGATTCTGGCTGGCACTCAAATGGAGATTTGATGCAAGCGGTGCTGGAGGTAAATACGCAATGCCAGTCGTGATTTAAGTATTTTCACGAGCGATGGCATGATGACCGATATCACGGCGATATTGAGCACCCTCAAAGCTGATCGCTCCTGTCACTTCAAGAGCGGCTTGCTGTGCTTCTAAGATACTATCCGCCATTGCGGTGACACACAACACGCGTCCGCCGTTGGTGACGATATTTTGCTCATCGGTGCTCAGCGCCGTACCTGCATGGAAAACTTTGGTGTCGCCTGTTTGTGCATCCATGGCGGGTAGGCCTGTGATGACGTCTCCTTTTGAAGACGATTCAGGATAGCCTTTAGAGGCCATGACCACACCAAGGGCAGGGCGCGCGTCCCAATCAGCTTGCTGCGGTAACTCGCCTGCCAAACCTTGACGTACCAAATCCACCATAGATGATTGCAAACGCATCAATACCGGCTGTGTTTCTGGATCACCGAATCGGCAGTTGAACTCGATCACAAACGGATTGCCTTGCTCATCAATCATAAGACCTGCATACAAGAAACCTGTGTAAGGATGACCGTCGGCATTCATGGCATCGACCACAGGTTGAATGACCTGTGACATCACTTTGTCATGTACCGATTGGGTCACAACAGGGGCGGGTGAATACGCGCCCATACCGCCAGTGTTCGGGCCAGTATCGCCTTCACCAGCTCGCTTGTGATCTTGGCTGGTGGCCATAGGCAAGATGTTATTGCCGTCAATCATACAGATAAAGCTGGCCTCTTCACCAGTCAAAAACTGCTCAATGACGACGCGGCTACCCGCATCGCCAAATTTGTTGTCCGCGAGCATATCATCAACGGCGGTATGTGCTTGCTCGATAGTTTCGGCAACGATCACGCCTTTGCCTGCAGCGAGGCCATCAGCTTTGATGACGATGGGTGCGCCTTGCTCATCAATATACGCTTTGGCTTCATCGGCATCTGTAAAACCTTGATAAGCGGCAGTTGGGATATGATTTTTTGCCATAAATTCTTTAGCAAAAGTTTTGGAGCCTTCAAGCTGAGCGCAGTATGCCGTTGGGCCCCAAGCTTGAATACCTGCGTCGCGGCAGGCATCGATAATGCCCGTGACCAGCGGTGCTTCAGGGCCGACGATAACCATGTCAATGTTGTTTTGCTCACAAAATTCGATGACAGCGCTGTGCTCGCCTGCGCCTTCTTTTGGCATTAGGGTAACGTTTTGGCATTTTGGCTCAACTGCTGTGCCAGCGTTGCCTGAGGCGACATAGACAGTTTTGACATTGTCATCTTTTGCACACTGCCATGCCAAAGCATGCTCACGTCCACCTGAACCAATCACCAAAATGTTCAACATACATCCGACCCTTAATATTAAGATTTAGTAGTAAATACGTTAATAGTAGATAACAATAATGCCAGATGGCGTATTGCTACTTATGCTGGGCTATTCTAACAAAAAATAGTCACCAATTACCATGTATGAAGGCCTGCAGGTAGGCAATAAACCTAGGCCGCGATGATTGCCAATCATCTGATAAGTACCATATAAGGTAGAAAATGGCTTGCAACACATGTTTTAGAAGATTGATATGCCAATAATGTATATATAATCGCTGTCCATATATCAAAATATGACAATCTGAAGGTGAAAAAGGTCTTGCAGTAGGCGTATAATAGGGGGCAGTGATATCGGGAATATACACACAATCAACGACTATCAATGTACTTGCCAGCTATAAAATAAGGTTGTGTGATTTTATATTATCGTGGTGGCAGTTAGTTAGTACGCGGTTGATACCAGCTTATCCCGATATCGAGTTGGATAAACATAGAAGAGGGTCGCCTGTGACAGCGGCCTTTTCATGCTATGCTTATAATTTTTTGTATAATAACTTTTAAGATACCATTAACCTTAGAAACACATTTATAAAAAGGATCAATCTATGCCTAACTCTCTTAGCATTACCAAAGAGCGCATCGGCCAGATTAGCGATATTGCCACAAGCTACGTACAAGAAGACAAGTCGCTGTTAGACCACTTTATTAATAGCTACTATTATCCATTGCATCAGGAAACGGCTGATAAGATCGGTGATGTCGATTTGGCAGGCATGGCGCTACATCATTTTACGCTATTAAAAGCTTATGATGGCAGCAAGCCACAATTGGCTATCTTAAACCCCGTCGCAGAAGAACAACATTTTCATACCTCGCATACCGTCATTCAGATGGTGGCTTATGACCGTCCATTTTTGGTCGATACCTTACTGATGAGCCTTGAGGCGCAAGGCATTGATGTCCACCGCACTTATAATACCATCATCAACATTCAGCGTGATGATGACAATCAAATTACCAACATCAACCCCGCCAATGAAAGTGCTATTTGTCACTTATCATTGATTCATTGCGAGATTGCCTATCAAGACAGTGACACATTGGTTGATTTATATCAGAATTTGTTGGATAAAATTGATACGTTAGACACGGTTGTTGGTGACTGGAAACAAATGCGTGATCGTTTGATCGAGCTCAAAGCTGAATTGGCACAAAAGCCGTTACCTGAAGTGTTTTATGCGCAAGAAGAAATCCAAGCCTTTCTCGACTGGATCTTGGATGACCACTTCATTTTCTTAGGATACCGTGAGTATCGCTTAGAAGGCAGTAATGCTATTGAAGTAGGTGATAGCAGTAGCATCACTGAGAACACGGATCTGGATCTATACACCATTGGTAACAGTGGTCTTGGACTGTTACGCGGTGCAGAAGACGATACCATCTCTGAGAGCTTCAGCCGCTTACCAACTGAGCTTAAGCGTTTGCTGACTGAACCACGAGTATTGATGCTGTCAAAATCAAGCCGCGTGTCGCCGATTCATCGTTCTGTTTATATGGACTTCTTGGGTATTCATAAATTTGATGACAACGGCAAATTGGTCGGTGAGTACCGCTTTATTGGTCTATTGACCTCACAAGCCTATCAGCTCAGCGTCCAACAGATCCCACTATTGCGCGAAAAAGCCAATAAGATCATGGCGATGGCTGATTTGCCACGCGACGGTCATGCTTATCACAAAATGATGCATGTGATTAATACTTTGCCGCGTGATGACTTGTTCCAAGCCAGCGTCGAAGAGTTGTATCCGATTGTGTCAGGCATCTCACAATTGCAGGACAAAAAGAGCCTGCGTCTATTCAGCCGTGTGGATCATTATCAGCGTTTCGTATCATGCTTGGTATACATCCCGCGCGCGAAGTTCAATACTGAGCTGCGTATCAAAGTACAGCAAGTACTTAAAGAGGCTTACGGCGGTGAGTCTTCAGGCTTTACCACCGAGTTTAATGAATCAGAACACGCCCGCGTACACGTACACGTACGCACCACGCCAGGTCAAGTCAATGATGTCGATAGTGCCGCATTAGAAAACGAGCTGACGGTATTGATGCAATCATGGGTAGATGATTATCAATCGGTACTGCTTGATAATGTGGGTGAGCAGCAGGCCAATACCTTGACGCGCCGCTTTTTAAACTATATTCCAGCCGCTTACAAAGAGCATTTTGACACCCGTACTGCGGTTGAAGATACCAAGCGTTTGGCCAGTTTGAGTGGCGATAAGCCCATGATTTGGCATTTGTATCGTTCAACAGGTGATGCCAACGATCAGTTGCACCTCAAGCTCTACGGCCGCAATCAGCCTGTGATTCTCTCTAAAGTATTGCCAATTCTTGAGAACTTTGGTGTATCGGTCATCTCAGCCCAGACTTATGAGTTTGATTTGCCAGAGCAGCCCATCTGGATGCAAGAGTACGAGTTAACCTTACAGCATGTCGACACAGTTGATATGCAAGTAGTACGCGGTCAATTTGAAGAGAGCCTCAAGCAAATTTGGGCAGGTCAAGTTGAAAGCGATACGTTTAACGAGTTGGTCTTGACCACGCGACTGGATACGTATGATGTGGTGTTATTACGTGCCTTGTCACGCTATATGCTACAAGCGCGTGCGCCATTCTCAGGTTCGTATATCCAGCAAACGGTGGTCAAAAACAGTGCCATCAGTGTGGCACTATGCAACTTGTTTGATGCGCGTATGAACCCAGAGTACAGTGCCGAGGAGCGCCAAGAGAAAGTATCAAACATCCAAGAGCAAATCACCAGCGCGCTTGCCGCAGTGGACAGCTTGGATGAAGACCGTATTTTGCGCTGGTACTTGGACTTGATCAATGCGATGGTACGTACCAACTTCTATCAAGTTAACGCAGAAGGCGAGCGTAAAGATCGTTTATCATTCAAATTCTTAGCGGCAGACATTCCAAACTTGCCCAAGCCAAAACCCATGTTTGAGATCTTCGTCTACTCACCACGCGTCGAAGCGGTGCATTTGCGCGGCGGTAAAGTCGCCCGTGGCGGCTTGCGCTGGTCAGATCGTATGGAAGATTTCCGTACCGAAGTCTTAGGTTTGGTTAAGGCACAGATGGTTAAAAACGCGGTTATCGTCCCTGTGGGCTCAAAAGGCGGCTTCATCGTCAAAACGAAAACCATGGCAGATGGTCGTGAAGCATTCCAAGCAGAAGGCATTGCCTGTTATCAGACGTTCTTGCGCGGTATGCTCGATGTGACCGATAATATTGTTGATGGCAATATTGTCCCGCCAGCCAATACCGTGCGTCATGACGAAGATGATCCGTACTTGGTAGTTGCAGCAGATAAAGGCACAGCGACGTTCTCTGATATCGCCAATGCGCTCGCGGCAGAATACAACTTCTGGTTGGATGATGCCTTTGCTTCAGGCGGCTCTGTTGGTTATGACCATAAAGCGATGGGTATCACCGCACGTGGTGCGTGGGAATCGGTTAAGCGTCACTTCCGTATGCGCGGTATGGACATCCAAACGCGTGACGATTTCACGGTTGTGGGTATCGGTGATATGAGCGGCGACGTCTTTGGTAACGGGATGCTGCAATCGACCCATACCAAACTGGTTGCGGCCTTTAACCATCTACATATCTTTATCGATCCAAACCCAGATACGGCCAGCTCGTATGCAGAACGTGAGCGTCTGTTCGCATTGCCACGCTCGACTTGGGAGGATTATGATCAGTCATTAATCAGCCAAGGCGGCGGTATTTTCTCACGTAAAGAGAAAAACATCGTTATCAGTTCTGAGATGAAAGCAACGTTTGCGATCGAAGCGGACAGCTTAACGCCAAACGAGCTGATCAATGCGTTACTCAAAGCGCCTGTTGATTTGCTATGGAATGGCGGTATCGGTACGTACGCGAAGAGCGTTAACGAAACCGACGCTGAAGTGGGCGATCGTGCCAATGATGCGGTTCGCGTCAATGGTAATGAGCTTGGCGCAGCAGTTATCGGTGAAGGTGGTAACTTGGGCTTTACCCAGCAGTCGCGTATTGAATATGCCCAAAACGGCGGCCGTGTTTATACCGATGCGATTGACAACTCAGGCGGTGTTAACTGCTCGGATCACGAAGTCAACATCAAGATCTTACTTGGCAAAGTGGTCGAGCAAGGCGACATGACCCTCAAGCAGCGTAATGAATTGCTCGAAAGCATGACCGATACGGTGGCTGATTTGGTACTGCGCCAGAACTACCTACAACCACAAGCCATTGAGCTGAGTCACATTCGTGCGGCAGCCAACTTGAGCGATCATCAACGCTTTATCCAGCTGCTAGAAGCTGAGCAGCGCTTGGATCGTGCAATTGAGTATTTGCCATCGGATGAAGACATTGCCAAACGTCAAAAAGCAGGTGTTGGCTTGACCAATCCTGAACTGGCTGTGGTCATGGCCTATGGCAAAATTTGGGTCTATGACAATCTATTATTGTCTGACTTACCAGACGATCCATACTTTATCAATGAGCTGCGTAAATACTTCCCAGATGAATTGGTTGGCCGCTTCTTTGATGAGATGACTGAGCATCGCTTGCATCGTGAAATCATCAGTACGTATTTGACTAACAGTGTGGTCAACCGCTTGGGTATTGAAGCGCTGTTCCGCTTGCATGAAGAAACGGATCAGTCACTGGCAACCATCATCCGAGCTTATGCCATCACTCGTGATGTCTTCAACGTTAGCGAAGCGTGGCAGCTGCTTGAGTCACTCGACAACCAAGTCGATGCAACCTTGCTGCTGGAGCTGGAGCTGCGTTTACGTGATGTACTAGAGCGCGGCGTGGTGTGGTTTATCAACACCTTTGGTCAAAAACTACAAGTGGCCGATATGATTACCCGCTTTGGTGACAGTGTTGAGCACTTAACCAAAATTGGTGGCTTTGTTGAGCAGCAATTTGCCGACTACATGCAAGAAGACACAGCCCAGCTACGCGCTGACGGCCTATCCGATCATGACGCGGCGCTGTTTGCCATCTTGCCTTATCGCGTAGATGCCCTTGACACTGCCTTGCTGGCAGAGCAATATGAGCGCCCTGTTGACAAAATTGCTGAGCTGTATTTTGAGGCCTATCAAGCGCTGCAACTCGATTGGATGATGGATCACATCGCCATGCTACCGCAGAACGATTATTGGGATCGCCGTGCCCGTCATGCCTTAGTTAACGAGCTATCACGCAGCCTAAGACTGCTGATGGATGCGATTTTGTCTCAGCCTGATGCCGATCAAGCCTTTAGTGATTGGAAGAAGCGTCACAGTGCGCAACTGCAAGAAGTAACCATGGACATGCACAAGCTTGACGTCAGCGACAGTGATGGCGGCGTCAGTCTGTCTACATTGTCTGTATTGATGAGTGAGATCAGTGGTTTGGTGAGCAAGTAACTCAGTAGACCATAAATAGTAAATGATAAAAACCCACCTGTTCGCAGGTGGGTTTTTTATGCGAACTAATCAGAGCGTTAACAATATAAAGCTCAAAGTATTTGGTTCGAAAAGCTAACCACTTATTTTGTGACAGCCCTGCCCAGTAATTTGACTAAACCCACCTGAGAGTTTTTCGATCTTGATTTGGGTCAAAATGCGATCTTTTAGGGCTTGTACGTGAGAGATGACACCAATCAATTTGCCTTCTTGCTGTAGATTGGTCAGCGTATCAAGCGCAATATCTAACGACTCTTCATCTAAGGTGCCAAAGCCTTCATCCAAAAACAGCGAGTCCACGCGAATATTTTGGCTCGCCATTTGTGACAGTCCCAGTGCAAGCGCTAAGCTGATAATAAAGCCTTCACCGCCTGAGAGGTTTTTGGTGCTGCGTATCTCACCACCTTGATAGTTATCAATAACGTTCAGCTCAAGTGGACTGTTTTCATCACGTGCCAGCAAATAGCGATCACTCATTCTTTGTAGCTGAGTATTGGCATGTGTGATCATGATCTCAAAGGTAAGGCCTTGGGCAAAGGTGCGATATCTTTTGCCATCGGCGGAACCGATAAGTTTGTGCAGCTGTTGCCACACTTGTAATTTTTCTTTTTGATCGTTAATGGCCTCCGCTTGTGCCTGCTGGCTATTTTTCTTATCTTCGTTTTCTTTTAGCTGCTGACTGATGGCACCAATGGCTTCCATTTGCTTATTAGAAGCGTCTTGCACTTGGGCTTGCTGCTGCGCCAGTGTGTCTCTGTGGTCTGTAGTCAGTGGGTTTGCTTGTTTGTCTTCCCATGTGCGTTGTGTTTCTTTTAACAACGACTGCGCTTGTCTTAGCACGTAATCGATATGCGCTTGCTGCTGCTTGAGCGTATTGCGCTCATCTATCGGCAGACGCGCCGCCAAAAAATCGGCCTCATCAGAAAAGTCAGAACCCGCCAGCGCTTCGTTAAAGGTGTTCTGTTGTATTTCTAAAGTTTGCGTGGCGTCTTCGATACGTTCGGCCAAGGCCTGTTGCTGCTTTATAAGCTGTTGCAAAGTATATGTCTCGTTATCAAGCTGTCGTTGGGCAATGCCTTGCGCCTCTTGTGCTTGCTCTAGTGTGTCTCTAAGTGTCCGCTCAGCTGCTTCTAGGTTGGTCGCATCAAAAACCTCTGCACGTTCTTCTTGACGCTGGGTCAGTACGGCTGTCTGTTCATTCTTCGTTTTTATCAGATGTCTAAGTGCATCAGTATCTTTGTTGAACTGTACTTCTTTATTCTCAATATATGTCTTTATACGATCCAGGTCGGTCTGTAAAGCCTGCTGTTTGCTTTTATCTTCAGCGAAAGCGTCTTTTAGCTGTACGAGGGCGCGGCGCTGCTGGCGTAGTTCTTCAAGATAACTGTCATAATCGGCATTGCTCAGAATTCTTGGTTGTTTAATGCTAGCCGATAATAACTGTAAGTTTTCGGGTGCATGTTGCAAGGTACTGAGCGCCTCTATCGGATAGTTACTGGCAGCATAAGGGTCAATGCGCTGCAAAATGGCAGTAATGAGCGTTTGTAGTTCAGAAAAGTTCTCTGCAATCTTATTATCGATACCCGTTATGTTGTTTTCATTGATGGTAATCTGTGTTTTCTGCTCAGAGATATCGTTTGCCAACGCTTGCTGGTCTTGCGATGCTTTCTCTAGTGTCTCACGCATACGGGTTATGTCTTCACCGTAACTTTCGTAGCGTTCTAAAGTATTTGCGATTTCTTTTTTATACTGATTTAACTGGTCTTTACTATCAACAAGTGTTTGCGCAATGTCGTTATCACTGCCCAACGCCAGTAACGGTTCTATCAAGTTGGCAATAGTACGGTCAGCCGCGTTTTCATCATTCATCTGTTGGCTGATGACATGCAGCAGTTCCGTTATGGCGGTATCATGCTGCTGTATTTGCGCAGTGAGTTCGGCTTGCTGATTTTTTTTACTCGCAAGCGTACTTTGTTTACTTGCCTGCTCAATCTGCTGGGCAGTGATGCTTTTATTCAGCGCGGCAATTTGTTCGTCTAAAGTATCAATATACTGTGCTAACTCGGCACTTTCGCTATCGGGCACGAGATGCGGGTGACTAGCACTATAAGGGTGCTTGAGCGCGCCGCATAGCGGGCAGGGGTGACCGTCTTGCAGATTGGCAATATGGCTCTCTAGCGTAGCAACCTTTTGTTGTAGTTGCAGCTGATTGGACTTGTCTTGGTGTTTTTCTTTAGTGTGTTTGAGGTTTTCTTTTTTCGTTGTAATTAAGTCTTCATAGTCACTGATTTCACTATCTAGCTGCTCGATGTGACTTATGGTTTGTGTCACTTGTGGGTTGAGATCACGGCGCTGCTGGTCATGAAAGCGCAACTGATCGAGTTGCTGGTTAGTGCTGTCTATTTGCTGTTGTGTCTCACGCATCTGTGTAACCGATTGCGCTTGAATCAGCTTGCTTTGCTTTTTTTGTAGGGTAGCCAATTGGTCTTGGATGGCTTTATTTTTTTTGCTGTGATTTTCTTGGCGCGTCTGCCATGCTGCTAAGGCTGTTTTTTGTTCTTGTATCTCATGCTCTTGGCGGTCTTTTTCTTGGGAAAGCGCTGAATTTTGCTGTATTAAATCTTTTAGGCGACTGCACTCTTTATCAAAGATGAAAATATCGCTGTCTAATTGGCTTAAACTATCCGTGCTGGCAAGTTTTTTAGTCAATTGCGCGCATTGGTTTTCTTTTTCTATAGCGACGCTTTTTTGCACGGCAATATTTTCAAGCAGTTGCTCATTATCTGCTTTAAGTGTGTCATGTCTGTCATGTATATCTTTTAAGGTATGACGCTGCTGAGCGATCTCGTTATCAATATCACGTGCTTTTCGAATCTTCGGCAGCATGATTTGCAATGCGTTTTCTGCATTTTGGCGCTGTGTTAGTCGCTTCTCTAGCTGCGTACCAGCACTTTGTGTATGTGCTTGCTGCTTGGGTAGGCCGTATTTGAGCTGCGTTTTTTCTTGGTCTAATTTGACAATGTGCTTGCGGGTAGATGATAGCTCACCAAATTGACTATCAAGCTCTAGTGCCTTGTTAGCAGCGGCTAAGCGCTGAGAGTTAGGAACAAAATCTTGCTGAGCTTGCTGCGCCTGTGTCAGATCATTTTGATACGTGTGTATCTTTTTTTGTAATTCGGTGACGTTATCGAGCCAGATAATCTGTTTGGCCAAGTTTTGCAAGGTCTGCTGCTGCTCACTGTGGGTGTGTTTATGCGCCTGCAAATCAGTAATCAATTGATTTTCTGCATCGGTATCTAAGAGCGCTAAACCCTCTAAACCATACTGTAATTTACTCAGTATCTCTTGTTCGGTGCGATGCTTTTCATGGACCTGCTTGGAGATAATGGCATATATATCTGTACCCGTAATTTTTTCTAGAATATCGGCGCGCTCGTCGGCTTTGGCTTTTAAAAAAGCTGAAAAACTGCCCTGAGCCAGTAGTATTGAGCGGGTAAACTGCTGAAAGTCCATCCTTGTCAATTCGATGATTTTATTTTTGGTATGTTTTAGCGTACTTTCTAAAAGCTCGTCCTCTTTTGACGCATCATTGACGTTTATTTTAGCAATCTCATGGGTCGCGTCTTGCAGATTGCCGTCTGCTTTATTATAAGCACGGCGCTGTCCCCAACGGCAGCGGTACTGCTCACCATTCAAATCAATCACAACCTCAGCGGAGCACTCCGCGGTTTGCCGCGTCATCACTTCATTGCTGCTTTTGCTGATGCTATTGATTCTGGGCGTTTCACCATATAACGCCAGACAAATGGCATCCAAAATGGTGGTCTTGCCAGCGCCAGTCTGTCCTGTGATGGCAAAGATACCTTCATTGCTAAAAGCAGGGTCGGCAAAATCAATATGCCATTCACCTTTGAGAGAGTTTAGGTTTTTGAGTCGAAGTTCGATGAGGCGCATGGGTTTGTCTTATTGTTAGTGGTCGCGAATACAGCAGTAAAAATTGATACGGCTAAACATACTTGGCGTAATGGGTCACTCAGCCTGCTTGTCTTCATGGCGTAGATGATAAAGGATCTGTCCATAAGCATCGCGTAGTGAGGTTTTTTGCGAGTCAGGGACATCATTGATCGTCAAGCAGCGCTCAAACACGTCCATCTCATCTAAATCTTGTAAGATTTCAGAGGACTGCTGCTGATTAAGCACTTTATTATATGAATTAGAGTCTTTAGTGACTAAGACTTCAAAAATTGTACCTTCTACCATGTCATTAACTTTATCTTTTAGGCCACTGATAATCTCATCACCTGTATAAATAACCTCTAGCCAGATAGACTCTGTTTGGGTAAGCGATTTGATTTTTTGCTCGATCGCTATCAAGTCACCAGATATTTGCGCCAGTTGTTGGAACTTTGGAATGGATAGGGAGAGGACTTGCATCTGCTTGGTATCATTGCGGTGCAGTACTGTATTAGTGGCTGCATGATGCACAGATTGGACAGGTATGATTTCTCCCTCGGTTTTTGCTACAGGTGCTTTTGTCACTTCCTCATCATCTACAACCTCATCGAAGCCAAACAAGTCATCCATATAAGCCACTTTGTCGGACGCTTTTTTAGCGCTTTTTTCTACTGGCTTTTCACTTGTGATGGCGGTATTAGGCTTTGGATTGGCAAGCTGAGGAACAACGCTATCAGATGTGGTGTGCAATTCTGCGACTTCATTATCAGCATTACTTATAGCACCGAACTGTATAAGCAAGACCTGCTTTTGCTGCTTTGCTTCTCCAAAACCCATCGCGATGGGCGAGCCTGAATAGCGAATATGCTCACAACCACCGACGCGCTGCGGCACATGCAGATGCCCAAGGGCAACATAATCAAAGCAATCATCAAACGTGGCGGCCGATACATTACCCAAGTTTCCCACATATAGATCACGTACACCATCATCCTCGGTGGTCTTGCCATCTACGGCAAATAGATGACCAGTGGCAATAATCGGGATATGTCGTTGGTGCGTCTTAACCAATTCGGCTTGCTTGGTTTTGGCAATGGCGGCGACGCTATCGTAATGTGCTGTTATCCCAGCAATGACATTGGCATCTTTGGTCTGGCCCGACTCGCCAGCGCTGCTGCTGCGCACATCACGGTCACGCAGGTAGGGGATCGCGGCGATAATACAATGCGGCGCGTTGTCAGCAGCGTCTAATACCAAGACCTCATCGCGTAAGTCCTCACAAGCTGTACCGATGACGTGGACGTTTAAAAACTTTAAAACATGGCTTGGCGCATCCAAAAACGTCGGTGAGTCGTGATTGCCCGCGACAATAACGACATGCTGACAGCATGAGCGCGAGACCTTGCTCAAAAACTCATAATACAGCGCTTGGGCTTTATTGCTTGGGGTCATGGTGTCAAAGATATCGCCTGCGACAATCAATATATCTACCTGCTCGGTGCTAATGGTCTGCTCTAGCCACTGCAAAAACGCTTCAAATTCTGTATAGCGCAGACGCCCATAAAGCCTGCGCCCCAAATGCCAGTCAGAGGTATGCAGTACTTTTAAAGGGCGAGCTGGTAGGTAGTGGGGTGCGATAGATAGCGTCATAGGTGGTCTTATCGTCAAGCTTAAAAGTGGTGGGAAATGATGGGTAGATGGCTTGCATTTTAGCAAGAATCATTGAAGTTTGCTGCGCTACACAACAAAACCCTGCCAATAGCATACTGGCAGGGTTTTGTTGTGTAGGATGAATGCTGTTAAAAGTAAAAATCAATAAACGTAATTATAAATCGGTTACAAATCGTCAGTTTGACCGTCTGCAAGATTGGCGACCATCGAAAGCGCGTGCGCTTGCTGATCCATTGCTTTTTTAACAGTGCTGCTCACATTGCCTTCACGTAACCAATTTGCCTCTAGCATATCGTCATCTACCTGCGGGCCGTGTAAACGATACCAAGCCAAATCGTGATGCAAGCTGACCACATCTCCCATGATCAGTAGGGCAGGCGTTGGCAACTCGGCTTCCGCTTGCTGAGCGACAATCGTGCCCAGTGTGCCTGTTAATATTTGCTGGTTGGGCATACTGGCATTGGAGACAATCGCGATGGGGGTGTCGCTACTGCGCCCAGCATCGATCAGCCCTTCGGTGAGGCGTGTCAATGAGTGCAAACCCATATAAAACACCACTGTCTCATCGGTATTTAAGAAGTTTTTAAAGTTACTATTGGGAGCACCTGCTTTTAAGAACCCAGTGACAAAACGCACCGACTGTGAATGGTCACGATGGGTTAGCGGAATGCCTGCATAACTGGCGGCCGCATTGGCAGCGGTGATGCCAGGCACAACCTGATAGGGTATATCATGCGCGCGTAGGCTTTCGATCTCTTCACCGCCGCGCCCGAAGATAAAGGGATCGCCACCCTTTAGACGCACCACACGCCGACCTTCTTTGGCACTATTAACCAGTAGCTCGTTGATCCCAAGCTGTGCGACGGTATGGTTGCTGCGTTTTTTGCCGACAAATACTTTGTCCGCATCACGGCGGCACAGATCCAGTACTTGCGGCGAGACAAGCGCATCGTAATAGACAATATCAGCTTGCTGCATCAGGCGCAGCGCTTTAAATGTTAGCAGCTCAGGATCACCAGGCCCTGCACCAACGATATAAACTTCGCCCACAGTGTCTGTGACGCTTTGCTCAGTCTGGGGTGCTAGTGATGCTACGGCATCATCAGTATTGTCTGTCTTATGAATCGCGGCGGCGGTTTGTTCTAAATCAGCACGCAGCTGCTCGGCGGCTTGTGTGTCGTTACCAGAGAACATCAGCTGACTGACTTGACCCTCAAACGCGCGTTCCCAAAACTGGCGACGTCCTGTGAGCGTCGGTATTTTGGCTTTGACCTCACTGCGAAAATCACCTGCCAGCTTGGCCAATTTACCATAGCCTTGCGGAATTAAGGTCTCAAGACGGGCACGCAGTAATCGCGCCAGTACAGGGGCTTTACCATTAGATGAAATCCCAATGACAATGGGATTGCGATCAATAATCGCTGGAAAAATAAAATCACACAATGGCGGTGTATCGACCACATTGACAGGAATATTAAGCGCAGTGGCATCTGCATGAATCTGATGGTTTAGCGGTTCATCGTCCGTGGCAGCAATGATCACACGGGCGCCTGACATATGACTTTTATGATAATTCTCGTAGATAAACACGTGCTTACTGTCGCTCAGCAATGCTTGTATCTCCTCGCTGATCGTCGGTGCAAGGATGGTAATACACGCGCCTGCACGGCTGAGCAAGTCGGCTTTACGCAGTGCCACTTCGCCGCCGCCCACGATGAGCACTTTACGGCCTTCTAATTTAAAAAATAGCGGGAAGGTGTTCATGGTGTCACCATATATTGAATTATTTATTATAACGGATAGAAAAGGTATGAAGGATGCCGCCATTATGCGGTATCAAAGACGTACGCTCACCTAGTGAATTGGCATTAGTATATTCTTTTTATTCATGTTTACCCTATTATTTTATGAGAAAGGGAATAGATATGTAAAGTTGAAGGTAGCGTTGGGCTATGTCCTTATATTGGACAGGCTCATCACAGATTAAAAAACCATATGTAAAAATCATGTGAAAATAATGGAAAAATGTTTATTTATAAATTGATTTGCTATAGTTCGGTTGCCATCAATATGTTAAATAAAAAGCGATTGTCAAAAGGGTTTATGTCTTTGCTTAACGATATTGATGCTGATGGCATTAATACGGGTTGCATTGCTAGCTTGGATAATAAAATCACCTATTGGACTTATCTCAAGTATAAATACAGTAATCAACATAATTATAGTACGAATTTAAGGTAAGGTATTGAACATCATTTTACGTAGCGGCGTGATGATTTTAGCGTCTGCTTTATTTGGAATTCTTTTATTATTGGCTTTTTTACTGACGCACCAAATGAATTGGGCGGTGACTGGCATTTATCGATACGATATATTATTGGCTTATGCTTTAATGATTCAGGTTTTTTTGGTTTATTTTAAATTTGAGACACCGCGTGAAGTATGTGTTATTGCTATTTTTCATATTTTGGCTATGGCTATGGAGCTGTTTTTAACTCATCCCCAGATTGGCTCTTGGCATTATCCTGAGCAAGCCATTTTTAGAATTGCCAATGTACCGCTTTTCGCTGGTTTTATGTATTCAGCGGTGGGTAGTTTTATAGCACGCGGCTTAAGGCTATTTAATGTCAGGTTTACCGATTTTCCAAACTTGATATGGGTGAATTTATTGGTTGTTTTATCTTATGCTAATTTTTTTACTAAGTTTTTCGTTCCTGATATCCGTAATGTACTTTTCATCACTTCAGTAATCTTGTTTTGGAAAACTAAAGTGTTTTTTCAAGTTCATGACAAACATGATGGGGACGTCGGTGGTAGCAAGCAATATCAATTACCTTTTTTACCATTATTATGGTTTCTGGCATTTTTGGTTTGGCTAGCAGAGAATATTGCTACTTTTGCTAATATTTGGCATTATCCTTCACAAGAAAATTTATGGCACATGGTGGGCTGGGGTAAGATTGGCTCTTGGTATTTATTGCTGATACTAAGTCTGGTGCTGGTCTTGGTTGTACTTGGCAACCGTAGTGATAAAGGACGCTGGCAATTGATTTGATACTAGGACGCGTGCTCACTGTGAATGGAAACGATAACAATCAGCTATAAAACTTAAAAAGCCCTCTCTTAAATATTAAGAGAGGGCTTTTTAAGTTTAGAAAACGCTAAAATTACAACTGTGTGTGCAAACCACACTCACGGCTTTCTTCTACTTTAGTTGGATCAAAGTAGTCATGCTCGTTTGGCAAGTTGTTTTCTTCTAAGTACACATCCAAGTCAGCATCCGTTTTTTCGAACAATGGTGCCACTTTTAATACGCCATCTTTAGATAGGCTCAATACATCAAGGTTTTGACGGAACTCCGTTTGATCTTTACGAATGGCGTTAAACCAGACATCTGGCTTTAGCTCATCTAGAGCGCGGCGGAATGGCTCAAGTTTGACTTGCTCAGTGAACTCGCCATGTTGTGGGTTATCAATGCCTGGGATACCGTTCATGGTCGCATCACGATGCGCTGCGGTTTGCTTTGGAATAAAGGTCACGACATTGAGGTCAAGATCGCGGATCAATTTGTTGGCAAACTGATAGGTGGCATCGGTGTTGTATCCTGAATCTACCCACAATACCGTGATGTCAGGGCGCTGCTTGGCAACCAAATGCAAAATCGCTGACTCGTAAGGGCGGAAGTTAGTCGTGATGATTGGGTTTTTGGCTTGCGTTAGTGCCCAAGCAACGATTTGCTCAGGTGATTTACCTTGCAACTCTTGGTTTGCTTGGTCGATATCTAGGTTTGGGTGTAATTGGCTCATGATACAGTCCTTAATAATGGTGAATATAAAAATGGTTCTTTAATATTGAGTTATGCTAACTAATATCTAGATATTAGGTCTTTGAAAACATTGGTAATGCTGAGGCATCGCGACCATCATAGCTACTGGCTAGGGCTGTAAAGGCTTGGCTGATGTCTGATTTGAGATCATGCTCATTGAGCACAAAGCTATCAGCACCTGCGCGCAGTAAATAAGCGATTTGGTCACGGCCAAATGCGCCTGCCATGCGAATCTCGCCCTCATAACCAAGTTGGCGCAGAGTTTGGGCAAAGCTAAAGCCGCGACCATCGACAAAGCTTGGCATATGAATCACGATCAAGTCTTGCGTTAATAAAAACTCTTTGATGTCTGGCAAGTCGTCAGCATCGGTATTGGCAGTGATCCATACGCCGAGGCGACTGCTGTGCTGCGCTAGCAGGTCACGTAACTGCTGTAGTAGGCCGTTGGCCATTTTGCCTTGTGCCGTCAACAGGTCAGATAGCGGAATAAGCACGCTTTCTTTTCTTTGTTCTTGTAGCAGCTCTATCAGTGAAATATTGGTCAAGGCGATGCCATCAGGCAGCTGCTCGGTCACCAATGCTTGCCATGTGTCATCCAAGCTGATATCGGTACCATGACGATCAAACACACGATGATTAGCCATAGACCTTCTCCTTAAATGGGGCAATACCAACGCGGTCAACCACGTCAGCAAACCCTTCAACATCTTGTTCATTTTGTGCGCGCTGCTCTAAATAGACATCTAAAATCGTCTGCAATGTGCTGGCAACTGCATCCGCTGGCACTGCTTTACCTAAAATTTTACCCAATTTGGCATCCGCACTCGCGTTACCGCCAAGGCTGATCTGATACCAGTGCTCACCTTTTTTGTCCACGCCGAGGATACCGATATTACCCGTATGGTGGTGGGCGCAGGCATTCATGCAGCCTGACATATTGAGCGTGATATCGCCCAAATCATATAGGTAATCTAAATCATTGAACTGCTTTTCAATCTGCTCGGCGATATTGTGCGTGGTGGCATTGGCCAGTGAGCAGTAATCCCAACCTGGGCAGACAATCATGTCGGTTAAGGTATTGATGTTGGCGCGGGCAAGATTAAGCTCGTCCAGCTTTTTCCACAATGTGTATAGCTCGTTGATCTGTACGTCAGCAAAAACCAGATTTTGCTCATAAGTGCCGCGCATCTCGCCAAAGCTGTACTCATCCGCCAGGTCTGCCAACGCATCCATTTGCGAGTCAGTCAAGTCTCCTGAGGGCACGTAGCGACCATCGACCAGACCGGCCTTGAGTGAGATGACGACGGCACGGTAACCGTCTACTTTATGCGCCACGGTATTTTGGGTATACCAATCGCTAAATGCTTTGTCTTCGCTCAATACCTGCTGCAGATCAGACTGCACTTGCAAGGCGTCGAACGACTGATAATCAGGCATGCTAAAGTAGCTGGCTGCCGTGTCAAAGTTGTCATCGGTTAAGGTGAGCGGGCCATCTTTGGTATGCGCTTCCCATTCCGCTTCCACCAATTTGGCAAATTGCTTGCCGCCTAAGCTGTCGACCAAAATCTTGATACGGGCTTTGTATTTATTATCACGGCGACCATGTAGGTTATACACGCGCAAAATCGCATCGAGATAGCTGAGCAGATGCTCGCGCGGCAAAAACTCACGAATGGTTTTGCCGATAATCGGGGTACGGCCTAAACCACCCCCGACGATGACTTCAAACCCAAGCTCGCCTGCATCATTGGTAACGACATGCAGACCCACATCATGCACTTGCGTGGCAGCGCGGTCATTCTCAGTACCAATAACAGCGATCTTAAATTTACGCGGCAAAAAAGCAAACTCAGGGTGAAAGGTCGACCACTGACGAATGATTTCGCAGTAAGGGCGCGGGTCAGCAATTTCTTCTTTATGAATACCGGCATAAGGGTCGGTGGTGGTATTACGAATACAGTTGCCTGAGGTCTGGATGGCATGCATTTGCACCGATGCCAGTTTTGCCAAAATATCTGGCACGTCTTCTAGCTGTGGCCAGTTCAACTGAATATTGGTACGGGTGGTCATGTGCCCGTAGCCTTTGTCATAAGTGCGGGTAATATCCGCAAGGGCACGCAGCTGGTAGCTGGCTAGCAGTCCGTAAGGAATGGCAATGCGCAGCATGGGCGCAAAACGCTGAATGTAAAGACCGTTTTGTAGGCGCAGTGGCAAGAATTGCTCTTCTGGCAACTCACCTGCCAAGAACCGCCGAGTTTGGTCACGAAACTGGGCAACCCGTTCGTCCACTAAGGCTTGGTCAGCGTAGCTATATTGATACATGACGTAATCTCAATTTCAAATGTCAAAAGATGCGCTAAATTGGTACAAAAAAGTAGCGGTGAAAATGATTTGCGTGTGCGTGTTTGACAGTTATTAGGTAATAATCAGATGGTTTCCCATGATATAAGCTTGCCGTTTGAAACATAAATTCATTTAAGTCATATCCATATCCAAAGACAGCATAAATTTTCATAACGAAAGTTAGGTAGCCTATGGCGTATCAAATCGCGCACCGTGCTTAATTTACCATCAAAAGCCGTCACAATAAACGCGATTCGCCAACGCTTTTTATTTCGCTTATCTTTTATGAGGTTTCTATGACAGAATCGACAGCAAACCAAGCCCAAAGTAATCTAGTGCCGCCGCACGGTAGTGATGAGCTAAAACCTTTATTATTAGAGGGCGAAGCACGTGAGCAAGCCTTGGCGCTTGCCAGCACGCTGCCTACCATCACCCTAAGCTCACGTGAGCGCGGTGATTTGATTATGTTCGGTATTGGTGGTTTTACGCCGTTAACTGGCTTTATGAACCAAGCCAACTGGCAAGGTGTGGTCGATAACATGCGCCTCCAATCAGGCGACAATGCCGGTTTGTTTTGGCCAATTCCGATCACGTTATCGGCGCCAAAAGCCACCGCAGACGCTTTAAATGAAGGTGACAAAGTGGCACTGGTTGCCAAAGATGGCGAAGTGATGGGTATCTTAACGGTAGAAGAGACCTATACCATTGATAAAGAACATGAGTGTCAGCAAGTCTTTACCACGACAGACCCAGAGCATCCGGGCGTCCAGCAAGTGTTGGATCAAGATGAGGTCAATATCGCAGGCAGCGTTGAAGTGCTGAGCGAAGGTGAGTTCCCAACGCGTTACCCAGGTATCTATAAAACGCCCGCGCAAACGCGTGAAATCTTTGAAGGGAAAAACTGGAAAACGGTCGCCGCTTTCCAAACGCGTAACCCGATGCACCGCTCACATGAGTATTTGGCCAAAATCGCAATCGAGATCTGTGATGGGGTGATGATACATTCATTGCTTGGCGCGCTCAAACCAGGGGATATTCCAGCAGAAGTGCGTCAAGAAGCGATTAAAACCTTGATCGATAACTACTTCAAAAAAGATACCGTTATCCAAGCGGGTTATCCGCTAGACATGCGCTATGCAGGGCCACGCGAAGCCTTATTGCATGCCTTGTTCCGCCAAAACTATGGCTGTAGCCATCTGATCGTTGGTCGTGACCATGCTGGCGTGGGTGATTACTACGGCGCGTTTGATGCGCAAACCATTTTTGAGAAGATTGGCAAAGACGATCTGATCACCCAACCGCTAAAAATTGGCTGGACGTTCTGGTGTAATGCGTGTAACGCAATGGCATCGGACAAAACTTGCCCGCATGATGCCTCTGAGCATGTCAAAGTATCCGGCACCAAGCTGCGTAAAGCGCTATCAGAAGATATGGATGTACCAGAGAACTTTAGCCGTCCAGAAGTGCTTGAAATCTTGCGTAACTACTACGGCAGCATCGCTCGTGAAGAACGCGCTGAGGTCAAATTGACAGGCGCCTCTGCGGTGTAATCTGACCACTGAGCGACAAATAGTACAAAAAAAGGGGTCTACATGAGTGTAGCCCCCTTTTTTTTGGTTCCTTTTTATGATTCCTTTGCTAATGGTTTTACGTACAAATACCGATCAACTGGCCATCATACCGCCTACCAATCGTTGGTAGTTACCAGCGAGGCTGGCACCACCTGAACAAAAGTAATTCAGCGCGTGCTGATTGGTACTATCAATGGTCAGTTTGCCGTTTTTAAACTGCAAGAACGTCTTGCTGTCATTGGCGATGGTCTCAAAAATTACCCCATGCGCATCATCTTGTCCCATCAATGTGGCCTGACCATTAAAGTAGCAACTGGGCTTCTTGATATCGGCGCGCGCACGAATCTGGATATTTATCTGATCGCTGCCATGCGGTCGAACCTTGACCGTCATCCAATCATAACCTTCAAGGCGCTTGTCATAACCATCATTTGCATAGTCGCCGATGACCGTTTTTACCGCAGGGGTCAATCGTGTCTGCGCGGCCGTCATCGGCACAGGGTCTGTTGTGACGGGTTGTTGGTGAGCTTGGTGGTTCATGGTATGACAGCCTGTCATGGCAGTTGCGGGTGTTGCGGCGCAGGCCGCAACCAAACATAGGCGAGCGTACGGATGTGTGATCATAGAAGCACCTATCATTAAAAAAGAAAATTGCAGCACCAATAACCAATCATAGTCGCAGGCTGGATATGCCATCAAACTTGACTGGCAGTGGATATCATACCATAGCAAGCAAAGACACTTATGCCAAGTCAATTACTTGATAAGCCTATTTATCATTAAGCGAGGCGCGATGAAGCTGCTAGCATGAAGCTCGTGATCAGTCATCATACCCAATAACAATAAAAACCAAAGCCCATACATCCGCATTATCGAGAATCATCATGCTTCAGCACCTTTATCAAAATAATAATGGCCATAAAATCATCCGTAACCATCTCAGTATCAAGCCAGTCCTTATCGGTAGCGCCACAATCGCAGCGCTGGTGCTGGCAGGTTGTAGCCCTGCGCAGTCTACTCAAGATGGCAGTCCAGTAGGCAGTCAAGACATCAAGCTGCTCAACGTCTCGTATGATGTGTCGCGTGATTTTTACAAAGATTACAACACCCTATTTAGTGAAGCCTATCAAGCTGAGCATCCAAACAGCACCGTGAAAATCAACCAGTCACATGGCGGCTCAAGCAAACAGGCCTTGTCTGTCGCCAACGGTTTGCAAGCGGATGTGGTTACTTTTAATCAAAATACCGATATGAATTTGCTGGTAGAGAGGGGGTTGGTCAAAGCAGACTGGCAGCAGGCTTTGCCAAATAAGGCCATTCCGTATAGCAGTACCATGGTGCTACTCGTACGTAACGGTAATCCCAAGCATATCAAGGATTGGCAAGACTTGGCGCGTGATAACGTCGAAGTGGTCATGCCCAATCCAAAAACCAGTGGCACCGCGCGTTATGCCTTTTTGGGCGCCTACGGTTACGGGATTCATCATTTTGATGAAGATGGCAGTATTGACAAGTCAGCTGCCACGCCAAAAACGGATGCTTATATGCAAGACCTATTGGCGAATGTCATCACTTATGACAATGGCGCGCGTGCGGCAACCACCAGTTTTATCCAGCGCGGGATGGGGGATGTACTGGTCACCACAGAGAATGAAGCGCATCTTGTGGCGTCTAAATATGCCAAAGGGCAGGTTGAAATGGTCTATCCCAGTTATTCGATTACTATTGATAACCCTGTGGCCGTGGTGAATGCCGTCACAGATAAAAATGGTCATACCCAAGCGGCACACACCTATCTTAAAACGTTATGGGATGCGCCTGCCCAAGAGCTGATGGCCAGCATGTACCTGCGCCCAAGTGATGAGACTATTCTGGCCGCGCACCGTGACACTCTGCCTGACATTGACACCTTTGACCCCGTCACCACGTTTGGCTCATGGGAGCAGATTATGGAGACTTTCTTTGTCGATGGCGGCGTCTTTGATCAGCTGGCCACCGCTAAACAGCACTAAAACCGCTAAACAGCACTAAAAAAGTGATAAATGGTTGAATTAGAGACATGCGCTAGTATTCAGTATATAAAGACATCATGGCGGTGACGATGGTCAAGATCCAAAATAAGATACCAATGGCGATCCACAAATAGTTTAAAGGGGTTAAGTCGCGGTTGCCTTGACCTTTATCATCCAAACTGGCGATATTTGCCTGTACTTGCCCTTGCCAAAGTATTAACGATTCTACGCTTACCAGACCGATAACAGCGGGTAAATATATCGCGCCGATCACAGGGATGTCACTTATTATCAGGAATGCGACCTCCACGATTATATATATGACTGCGAAAATATGTGCTCGCTTATGTGCCAATCCAGTAATCTTATTGGCGGCCGTTTCCATCTCATTAAATAAACTGTATGCAAAAAAGATACTGAAATAGGCGCGTAAAAGAGGCCAAGCCTTTTTTTGGGTGGCGGCCTGCCATGTATGCCATTGTTTCCAAAACCAATAAAGATTATAAAAACTAAAGGTAGCAATGGACAACATAAAAAATTTACGTTTAGACACCACATAGAATAAAGGTTGTATAGCGGGTGGTACTGTAGATGAAACGAGAGTATCTGATTTTTCCAAGTTCATTTGGATGCCTGCGACAAATAATGGCCGATTATAGTCGAAAAATATCACACTGAACATTCCGATTAACGTTTATTTATAAGCCAGCGGCTGGATACCTTGTCTTAATATTCCATTTTGGCAGTAACATACGCATATTAGTCATTAAACATAATAAGCTGGCGCTGTTAGCATACTGAGATGACTCCAAAGCTCCGTTATCGACCCATTGATAACCGCGTTAACACCCTATTTGAGGCACTTATGACAACCAACACCGCAGACCAAACACTCAGCCAGCCCGCATCCCCTTACAAAACACGTGCCCGTCATGTGCTGGGCGTGGCCAGTATTGCGATGACAATGGGTATGGTCGGGTGTAGTAGCAATGAGCAGGCAGATACCAGTGCGGCTACCGATAACGCAGCAGGGGATGGTCAAAATATTGAGCTGCTAAACGTCTCTTATGACGTGGCACGCGATTTTTATAAAGACTATAACCCCATGTTCGTCGAGCACTACAAAGCTGAACATCCAAATGCCAACGTACAAATCAAGCAATCTCATGGCGGCTCAAGCAAACAGGCCTTGTCTGTTGCTAACGGCTTGCAAGCTGACGTGGCGACGATGAACCAAGGCTCAGACATCGAGCTGCTTGAGAAAAAAGAACTGGTCGCCAGTGATTGGGAAAGCCAGTTCCCAGACAATGCAGTGCCATTTACCAGCACCATCGTCTTTTTGGTGCGTAAAGACAATCCTAAAAACATCAATGAGTGGGCAGACTTGACCAAGCCTGATCTTGAGATTGTGATGGCCAACCCAAAAGTGACGGGCAATGGTCGCTATGCCTTCTTGGGCGCCTATGGTTATGGTCTGCATGCGTTTAATAACGAAGAAGCGCCTGCCAAAGAATACGTGAGAGATTTGCTTAAAAACGTTAAAGTTTACGAAAACGGCGGCCGCGCAGCAACCACGACCTTTGTACAACGCGGTATTGGTGATGTGCTTGTGACCTTTGAAAACGAAGCCAATCTTGCGGCAACCAAATTTGGCGCTGGTCAAGTCGACATCGTGTATCCCAAGTACTCTATCAAGTCAGAAAGCCCTGTGGCGGTTGTGAACGCCGTAACAGAGAAAAAAGGCACGACAGATGCAGCCAAAGCCTATCTTGACTATCTATGGAGCGAGCCTGCCCAGCAATTGGCTGCCGATCTGTACTTACGTCCCAGCGTACAAAGCGTGCTTGAGAAAAACAGCGACAAGCTACCACCTGTAGAGACGTTCCGTCCTAATGATACCTTTGGTACGTGGGATGAGATCATGAGCACCTACTTCAGTGATGGCGGCGTCTTTGATCAGCTGGCTGTTAACGCACCGCAGTAACTGGGTCGGCTGCCACGCAGTCATCACCTTGTGTTAATAGTTTATTGAATAAGGACATGGCTGCTGACGCTGTGTCCTTATCTATTTTTTAGACCCACATCATACGACAACACATGGTCTCATCTTAGTACCATCAGATCGGCAACAGGAACCACTATGAGTGCAACAACTTCTCCTGCCCAAAAACGCTCTTGGCTGACCCGTCTGCGCCAGCGCAATGTGCTGCCAGGATTTGGGCTGAGTATGGGCATCACCGTTTTCAGCTTGTCTTTGCTGGTGGTACTGCCTTTTGCCATGATGGCCTATACCACCACCCAAATGGGCTGGACTGGGTTTTGGGACACCATTACTCAGCCGCAGGTTACCGCTGCCATCAAGCTGAGCGTCTGGATGTCATTCTTGGCGATGCTGACCAATATGGTGTTTGGTACATTGGTCGCGTGGGTGCTTGTGCGTTATGAGTTTTGGGGCAAGTCCATCATCAATGCGTTGGTGGATTTGCCTTTTGCGCTGCCCACGGCAGTGACCGGTATTTCACTGGCTACCTTATACGCGCCAAATGGTTTGATCGGGCAGTGGTTTGCCAAGATTGGCGTGCAAGTAGCGTTTACGCCGCTTGGGATTTGGCTGGCGCTGGTGGTGGTCAGTTTCCCGTTTATTGTCCGCGCGGTGCAGCCAGTGCTTGCTGAGCTGTCAGTCGAGTTTGAAGAAGCCGCAGCAGTGCTGGGTGCCAATCGTTTGACCACCTTTAATAAGGTGATTTTGCCAGAGCTTTTGCCTGCCTTGTTGATGGGTGCGGGCATGATGTTTGCGCGCGCAACAGGCGAGTATGGCTCAGTGATTTTTATCGCGGGTAATATCCCGATGCAGTCAGAGATCTTGCCCCTGATTATTATCAGTAAACTTGAACAATTTGACATTCAAGGCGCATCTGCGGTGGCGCTGTTTATGCTGCTGATCTCCTTTGTGATTTTACTCAGCATCAATATCATGCAGTGGCGACTGTCACGCCGCGTAGGAGCCCGCTAAGATGCAAATATCAAATAGCTATAACTATCAAAGCAATGCGGCGACCAAAGATGCACCGTGGGTCAGAGCGGTGTTTATCGGCATTGCAGTTCTGTTTATGATTGTGATGCTGGTCATCCCACTATTGGCTGTGTTTTATGAGGCTTTTAAAAGCGGCTGGGAGCTGTATTTGGCATCACTGGTCGAGCCAGAAGCACTGCAGGCGATTAAACTGACGCTCATTACAGCAGCGATTGTACTGCCTATTAACATGGTTATGGGCATCGCAATTGCATGGTTGGTCACCCGTTATCAGTTTAAAGGTAAGCAACTGGTGACCACGTTGCTTGATTTACCGTTTTCAGTGTCTCCTGTGGTGGCTGGCTTGATGTTTGTGCTGCTGTTTGGACTCAACTCAACCATCGGCGGTTGGCTTGAAAACGTTGGCATTCAGGTGATTTTTGCGGTGCCGGGTATTGTATTGGCCACACTTTTTGTGACCTTTCCTTTTGTGGCGCGTGAGCTGATCCCGCTGATGCAGACACAAGGCGATTCTGAGGAGCAAGCAGCGCTGACGCTAGGCGCAAGTGGGTGGCAGACCTTTTGGCATGTGACTTTGCCTAATATCAAATGGGCATTGCTGTATGGTTTGATTTTGACCAATGCCCGCGCGATGGGTGAGTTTGGTGCGGTCAGCGTGGTGTCAGGCCACATTCGCGGCGAAACCAACACCATGCCGCTACTGGTTGAGATTGCCTATAACGAGTACAATTTTACCGCAGCATTTGCCTTATCAAGCTTGCTTGCCGCATTGGCACTGGTGACCTTATTGGTGCAACAAATTATGACCAAGTTGCAATCGCGCAAATTTGCCAAATCTGAGCGCTTAGTCGCCGCGCCCAAGTTGCCTGTTAGTGCTTCTAAAGAAACGACCGAAGACGCTGTGCGTAAAGCCCGTTCGACATCATAAAATAAGAATTATTGAAGAGATTGCACTATGAGTATCGAAATCAGAAACGTAAACAAACAGTTTGGCGACTTTACGGCGCTAAATGACATCAGTGTTTCCGTACCAACGGGCAAATTGACCACCTTGCTGGGTCCTTCAGGTTGCGGTAAAACCACCTTACTGCGTATCATTGCAGGGCTCGAGTATGCCGATTCGGGACAAATTTTGTTTGATGACGTTGATGTCACTCATACACCAGTGCAAAAGCGCCATATCGGCTTTATGTTTCAGCACTATGCATTATTTCGCCACAAGAATATCGCTGATAATGTCGCCTTTGGCTTGACGTTACTGCCAAAAAATGAGCGTCCAAGCAAGGCAGATATCAATAAGCGCGTGGCAGAGCTGCTGGATCTAGTGCAGTTACCACAGGTGGCCAATGCCTATCCACATCAGCTCTCAGGTGGTCAACGTCAGCGTATTGCGCTAGCACGCGCACTCGCGGTCAAACCAAAGCTATTACTGCTTGATGAGCCTTTTGGCGCACTGGATGCCAAAGTGCGTAAAGAGCTGCGTACATGGCTTAAAAATATCCACCATGAGCTGGGTATTACCAGCATCATGGTGACGCATGACCAAGAAGAGGCACGCGCGGTCTCTGATGAGATTGTGATTATGAATCAGGGCAATGTGGAACAGGTAGGCACCTCAGAAGAGCTGATCCATCATCCTGCCAGCCCATTTGTCAGTGAGTTTTTGGATTTGGTATAAAGACCATGGTCATGACAACAAACTGAATGCGGTTAGCCAAGCCCCATCAATGAGCACTCATTGGTGGGGCTTTTGGTATCAAAGACCCTAAACCGCGCAGGGTAGAAACAGACAAATCACCTCGCGCCAGTTTCTATTAGTGAGTAGTAGCACCTTGATAAATAAATTTTCTAAAAGTTATTGTAAATAGTAATAATTATCGTTATTATGATAACCACTGCAGAAAATGCGGTAAGATATTGATTGTTAAGTGACTATTTTTATCCGTGCTGGTATCAACAGATAAGTATCGATAATACTCAGTGTCAATGACCACCAGCACAGTAGCCAATAGGGTAGGAGCAACTATATGTACGTATGCATCTGTAACAGCGTAAAAGAAAAGCAAATCCAAGCCGCGATTGCCTCAGGCGTCGATACAATGGATGGCTTAAAAGACACGCTTGATGTGGCGACTTGCTGCGGCTGCTGTGAGCCTATGGTTAATGATTATTTAGAAGAGCATCATGCGGCGCTTGAGAGCTTGGCCTACGCCGTCTGAGTACGCTAATAGAATGCCTTTGAGGCAACCTCCATTTTATCTACCGCTTATCAACGCGCAGACTGTCATTACCTTTGGTTTATGGTCAGTATAGCCTTAGTCATTCTTATCATATTTTGCCTGTGGATCCTTCCTCCTATTGGTCTATCTAACGACTTTAGAATAACGCGACTGACTTTGGCCAGTATCTGATGATACCGTAACAATGTCGAGTTAATTATAGTTCTCAATTTGCATCTTATTCTTAGTTCACAACATTACATGCCTTTTCGCCTGTATGTGTTATCCTATATACCTTACATTATAAACAAACGTTTTTATTTTAGTCATAGTTGATGCAGATGCGCACTATGATGTGAGCTTAGGAGTATACATTATGATAGGCAACCAAAAGGTTATTGATTACCTAAACTTTTTACTCGGCGGTGAGCTTGCTGCTCGTGACCAGTATTTTATTCATTCTGAGATGTATGCAGAGTGGCATTATGGTAAATTATACGATCGTATTCACCACGAAATGCAAGACGAGACGATGCATGCGCAGGCCATCATTCGTCGTATATTAATGCTTGGTGGTACGCCTAAAATGAGTGTTGATGCGCTTAACATCGGTACTGCCGTACCAGAGATGTTACAGCTTGATTTGGATTTGGAATACCAAGTACAGCAGCACCTAAAAGACGGTATTGCGCTGTGTGAAGAGGTTCATGACTATGTCACACGCGATATGCTGGTTGAACAGCTTAAAGATACTGAAGAAGATCATGCTCATTGGCTTGAGCAGCAGCTTCGCTTGATCGATATGATTGGTTTGCCCAATTACTTACAAAGCCAAATGGCGGAAGTATCGCCCAATTTGGTGTGATATCAAGTAAATATGGATCAGACAAACAATCATAAGGAGAGAGCAGATGAAAGGTGATAAAGACGTTATCCGTGCATTAAACAAGGTACTTGGACAGTCGCTAATAGCCATTAACCAGTATTTTTTACATGCCCGTGTGGCCCGTCATTGGGGTCTTGAAGCCCTTAATGAAGGCTTCTACAAGCAGTCTATTGCTGAAATGAAGTGGTCAGATGAGCTGATTGCCCGTATTTTGTTACTTGGCGGCCTGCCAAACCTACAAGAGCTGGGCAAATTATATATTGGTGAAGACGTTCCTGAGATCATCGACTGTAACTTGCGTTTGGAAAAGCAAAAGTTCGACATCATCACTGACGCCATTACGCTGTGTGAAGAGCGTCGCGACTACGTGTCTCGCGCGTTATTGACCAGTCTAAAAGATGGCAACGAAGAGTATGATGATTGGCTGGATACTCAGAATGACTTGATCAAAGCGCTTGGCGTGGAGAACTATATTCAGTCGCAAATGGATGATGACCAGTAAGCGATTGCAATCACATCTTGACCTATCCATACTTGCCAGCCGCGATTTATCATAAGTCGCGGCTGGTTTTTTTAGGTTTGGCTAATTGATGATACGCCCTAAATGAGTGCGGCTATATGCGCTATGATCAGCAGATCAGTATAAACCGCGACCATCTTCAGGCTTGAGGCGTAAAAACCCTAGACCTGACAAGATAGTCAAGCCGCCCAGCACCCAATAAGTCATTTGAAAGGCCAGCAGTGTATCGACTTGAAAGCGGTCGCGCAGCACGTTGAGCAATGCCGCCCCAAACGCAATACCCAGTCCAATTGCCATTTGCTGATTAACTGCCATTAAGCTATTGCCACTACTGGTCTGCGCCCCTTGTAAGTCACCAATGGTAATGGTATTCATAGCACTAAACTGGATCGAGTTACAAATGCCAATAAATATCAACACAGGGATAAACCACAACCACTGCGTGGCCGCCGAGTATTGACCCAACACAATAATCATCAGTCCCAAAAACAAGGTGTTATATACCAGCACCGTACGATAACTATAGCGCTGAATAATCTTGCTGACAAAGGGTTTTATCCCAAGTGCGCCAACTGCAATAGGCGCGAGCAGCCAGCCTGCCTGCGAAGGCGAGTACTCAAACACCACCTGCAACAACAAGGGCAGCAAAAAAGGCACTGCACTGATACCAATGCGAGTAAACAGGTTGCCTGTGATACCAATGCGAAAGGTCGGCACTTTAAACAACGATAACGAAAATAGTGGCGCGATATGGCGTTTGGCATGCCAAACATAAGCGGCTAAGAACCCAAAAGAAGCCGCGACCAGTAGCAGCGCCATTTGACCATGCTCAGCTTTTGAACCCATCTCAACCGCCAGCGTCAAAGCACAGGCGCCTAGGGCAAACAATAAAAAGCCAAGCCAATCTAGTGACTGCTTATCGCCAAAGAGCGAAGGGATCAGCTTTTTGCCCAATACAAAGCCCGCTATACCCATGGGAATATTGATCAAAAAGATCCAGTGCCAACTGGCATACTCAACCAAATAACCACCGAGCAGTGGGCCAACCAGCGGCGCGATCAATGCTGGAATGACGGCAAAATTCATCACAGTCAGCAGTTGATTGCGCGGGTAAGACTTAACCAAAATCAAACGACCCACGGGTGTCATCATCGCCCCGCCAATACCTTGTATCACGCGTGCGCCTACCAAAAAGTTCAACGTAGATGCCAGCGCACAAAGCAGCGAGCCAATACAAAAAACAATGACAGCGGTCAAAAACACCCGGCGCGTGCCATATTTGTCCGCTAAAAAGCCGCTAATCGGGATAAAAATGGCTAGCGTCAGCGCATAGCTAATCACAGCCCATTGCATTTTTAGGGGCGATTCACCCAGTGCCAACGCCATCTGTGGTAAAGCGGTATTTAAGATAGTGGCATCCAAAATCTGCATAAATAGCGCCACAGCTAAAATATAAGGCAAATATTTTCGTTGTGCTTCAGTTAATGTCACCATACTCAGCTTACTCTAGCCATAAAACATCGCTTTATGATAAAGAGCCTGCCTTGAAAAGGATAGCGCGGTTATGAATGAACAACACGAAGCGTATAAAAATCGATACATTAATTACAGGTTAGGGCTATATAGCAGAGAGACAATTTGGTTATAGTGAAAGGAATCGTATTAAAAATACACTTTTTTGATGGACGCTATTCATCCACAGGACGTTACCTATAGGATTTTTTATGAGCAATACCAGCGATCATGACCATTACACACCGCCTAAAGTGTGGACTCAAGATAAAGAAAATGGTGGCAAATTTGCCAGTACCAACCGTCCAACGGCTGGCGCACGACATGAACAAACGTTGCCTGTTGGTGATGCGCCTCTGCAGCTGTACTCGCTTAACACGCCTAACGGTATCAAAGTCAATATGATACTAGAAGAGCTGGCTGAGCTTGGGATCGAAAAAGCGGCTTATGACGCGTACAAGATTGATATCGGTAAAGGCGATCAGTTTGGCAGCGATTTTGTCGCCATCAATCCCAACTCCAAAATCCCTGCTTTGGTCGATCACGACGCGGTCGATGAAGATGGCGATCCCATCAATGTCTTTGAGTCTGGGGCCATACTGCTGTATTTGGCAGAAAAATTTGGCAAATTTGTACCTATGCAGCAAGGTGCAGCGCGTACTGAATGCTTATCTTGGTTGATGTGGCAGATGGGTAGCGCGCCTTATCTGGGCGGCGGGTTTGGTCATTTTTATGCTTATGCACCAAAACCTATGGAATACCCAATCAATCGCTACACCATGGAAACCAAACGTCAGCTTGATGTACTCGATACTCATCTAAAAAATAGCGAATATATGTGCGGCAATAACGAATTGGACTATAGTATTGCTGATATCATCATTTGGCCATGGTATGGACAGCTGGTACTGGGTAAGCTCTATGATGCGGCAGAATTTTTAAAGGTAGACGATTATCCACACCTAATGCGCTGGGCCAAAAAAATCGCAGAACGCCCTGCAACCAAGCGCGCAGTCGACCTCACACTCAAGCCTATCGGTTGATGCTTTTGGGCAGCAGATAAGTAGGGGGTTGTGCACTTGTCTGCTGCTGTCTTAATATGTCATTCCTGAAAAATATAACTTTTGTTGACTTTAATGGCTGAATTATATTATTTTATAGCCTATGAGTGGCTCGCGGCTATTATTACATAATGATACATTGGTACAACAGATAGAAACACTGTTCGGTTACCATAGCGACAGGCTTACCATCATATGGCTGGCATTTACTTTCTCTTGCTAACGAGTGACAATCATGACGAAGACTATAATAAGATGTACGGCGCAGCATATCAGCAACCCATCAAGACTTAAACGCCATGTTTTGCTGCCACTACTGGTCATCACAGGTATGGTAGCAACGGCGCTGCCTGCCTCTGCGCATGCTGAGGTTGATTTTACTCACAATGATTGGCAAGTAGCTTGTGACAATACGTTGACCTGCCGCTTGGCTGGTTACCAATCAGAGGATAATACCGACATGCCAGTATCAGTATTGCTGACGCGGCGTGCGGGCAGCAGTGCAAAAGTCACGGGTAAGGTGAAGATTGGCGGGGCAAAAGAAAGCTCCACAAAAGCATTGATGCAGCTGGGTAACCGCCACCGCATCTCTTTATTTATCAACGGCAAAGATTTGGGCGAGACCAAACCTTATGCCAATGCTTCAGGCGATAGCGAACTGACATCGGCTCAAGTGGAGGCGCTGGTCAATGCACTCAGCACCTCAAGCAACATTGAGCTGGTATTTCGCAACACCCGATTTCAACTCTCAGACAAAGGCTCAACGGCCGTAATGCTCAAGGCCGATGAAGCCCAAGGCCGAGTGGGAACCCCCAGCGCCTTTGTCAAAACTGGTAGCGCCAGCCGGCCAAACAGCAGTGTACTGCCTGCCAAACCTGCACCACAACTGCGCTTGGTAAAGCCTGATGGCAAAAGTAATAATAAAAAGTTTACGATGAAATCCTCACAGCTTTTAGAATTGGCCAAAAGTACTATAGATGATGCTGAATACTGTCCCAATTTATCTAACGATAGCGGCTGGCGCGTGTATCGCCTTAACCAGACGCAGCTGCTGGCACAGCACAGTTGCTGGCTGGGTGCTTACAATGCAGGCAGTGGAATGTGGGTCATCAATGATAGCAAACCCTATAACCCTGTACTGGTAACCACCCGCGCAACCGATTATGCCAAAGGTCGCATCTCATCAGCACAAAAAGGCCGTGGCCTCGGTGATTGTATGTCGCAAGCCGACTGGATCTGGACGGGGAACCGCTTTGTCAAGAGTCATGAATCAACCACAGGCTTGTGCCGCTTGATAGAGGCGGGGGGTGCTTGGCAATTGCCTACTTATGTCTCTAATGTCAAAATTGCCCAGTAGTTAACCCTGAGCCAGTAGCGCTAAAATGGTACTGCTGGCGTTATATTTTTCTGCAGGACACTCCCAACGCCTTATTACTTAACGATTTTTTTAAAATGTAATAATAAAATCGAAAATAAATATGGATTATGGGTTTGCTGTGCTATACTGCGTCGCCACGTTAGCTCATAGCCATCTTTTATAAAAAAAGAGGCTCGAGCATGGCGTGAATTATGAGATTGATAACATCGCCTGCGATTTTGGGTCTAGGATGACCATGAGTAATTGTTGCCGATGATTTTGTGTACTTAAATAATCCTATTATTTTTGACTCATATCTTATCTACTGGCCTGCGCCAGATTGGTTGTTGTTCGTATTTGTCTGCTTTGGATACAAGCATTGATGAATAAGGAAGAGCAGGCAAGGATAAGACACTCGGCACTACCACCAAAATACGTCAGACAGCACATAACATCCCAGATGAGCAAAAGCCCTACGGCTTGACGCTTTTAATTGTCATTGATGACAGTTTATATTGGATGAGGTGATGAACGGTTATCAGTGGTAGGCATCAGGTTGCTGAATGTACAGCAGCTTATACTACCAAGGATTATTCATGACTGACATCTTATCTACTATCGCTGCTGAAAACGGCATCATCGAAAGCAACGACACCACGACAAATACTCAAGCGGCTGATACTAACGCTACTGAAGACAATAAAGTTACCTTTACTGATCTTGGCATTGCCAAACCAATCTTGACGGCACTTGATCGCAGTGGCTATACCAACCCAACCCCTATTCAAGAACAAGCCATTCCGTTTGCCCTAGAAGGCCGTGACCTTTTATTGTCAGCACAAACGGGTAGTGGTAAAACTGCCGCATTCGTGATCCCTGTACTTGATCGCCTAAGCCGTGCGACCAGCTTTGACAAACTGACCAAAGCCTTGATCCTAACGCCAACACGCGAACTGGCTCAGCAAGTCCATGACAGCGTCCGTACCTATTCTAAAGATATGCGTGGCTTGTTCTGCGTGCCACTCGTTGGCGGCGCACCTTATAACGGTCAGATTACGGCGCTCAGAAAGGGTGTACAGGTTATCGTTGCCACCCCAGGTCGTTTGCTTGACCATATCAATGCAGGCCGCGTTGATCTATCAAACCTTGAGGTATTGGTACTTGATGAAGCCGATCGCATGCTCGACATGGGTTTTGCTGACGATATCAGCGACATCCTAAAAGCGGCACCAACGGATCGTCAAACCATCATGTGTTCTGCCACGTGGGATGGCCCTGTTGGCAAAATCGCTGCCAGTTTCACTAGAAACCCTGAGCGCGTGTCTATCAAAGTTGAGTCAGCGCATATTGACGAAACCGCTTACTATTGTGACGACTTCGATCATAAAAACAAAATTTTAGACAAGATCGTTTGTGCTCCTGACGTTGACCAAGTCATTATCTTTGCCGCCACTAAGCGCAGCACGGAAAAATTGGCTAAGTCACTTGCGGACGACGGTCACAAAGCCAGCTTCTTGCATGGCGACTTGCCACAAAGCAAGCGTAACCGCATCGTGCAAGACTTGCGTAACGGCAAATGCAAAATCTTGGTCGCAACCGACGTTGCCGCCCGTGGTCTTGACGTGCCTGCCTTGTCACACGTTATCAACTACGATCTACCGCGCCAAACTGAAGATTATGTTCACCGTATCGGTCGTTGTGGCCGTGCTGGTCGTAGCGGCGTAGCGGTCAACCTATGTAGCATGGATGATCGTCCACAATTGGCGGCAATCAATCGCTATCTTGATCGCAAAATGGAAATCTCAGTGATCGAAGGTCTAGAGCCGAAAAAGACATATGTGCCCAGTGACAATAAAGGCAAAGGTCGCGGTCGTGGCCGTGGTCGCTCAAACGGTGGTGGCCAAGGCCGTGGCCGTTCAGGCGGCGGTTATCAAGGCAAAGCGAGTGGCGGTGCTCAGGGTCGTGGTCGCTCAAGTGATAGCGCACCAGCCGGTCAACGTGCCAGCAATGACAGCGGTTATCAAGGCAAGCCACGTGACAACTCTGGCAAGCCAAACGATCGCTTTGGTGGTAAGCCTTATCAAGGCAAACGCGGTAGCCGTGACGGTGCCAGCGCCCCACGTGGTGATCGCGCAGCAACAGGTCGCGGTCGTCCAAGTGGTAGCCAGGGTCGTCCAGCCAGCCGCTCAGGTGGTCAAGGCCGCGCTGCAGGCAATCGCGGTAAAAACTCATAATATCGCTATCATTGATGACTAATTCTATTTGTTAATCGTCTAAAATAGTAAAAAGGCCAGATACTTGTTATCTGGCCTTTTTTGTGCGTGATGTCTGACAATAGACGCTATCATTGGTGCTCTGAATCTTCCCATATGCGAAATGCACAGAAAAAACCGCACCCACCAAACGCACTGGAGATCAAGCCAAAAAATGGCTGCTTGCTTGCGTTTTTCGCCTTGTCTATACTGACTCACTTTTGCCCGATGTCAGCCTTGGAGCACCTCGATGCCTAGCACTTCCTCTTTAGCAATTGATAACTTGCCACTGGCGTTTGGCATTATTATGGCCATTATTGGCATGGTTTTTTATACGCAAGGGCTACCGGGTAAGTTTTGGCGACGGTTTTATGCGGTATTACCGGGCATTGTGCTGTGCTGCTTTATTCCCGCCACGCTCAATAGCTTAGGGGTGTTCGCTGACGGAGTAGGGTCACAGATTTACGGTTTTACCGCCACCTATTTGCTGCCAGCCAGTTTGCTGTTGATGACTTTATCCATGGATGTGCCCAAAATATTAGGCTTAGGCTGGAAGGCGATTGCGATGTTCCTTGCCGCCAGTATCGCCATTATCATCAGTGGGCCGATTAGCTTAGGAATTGCCAAATGGGTGTCACCCAGTATGTTTACTGATGATACGCTATGGCGCGGGTTCTCTGCTGTGGCGGGCAGCTGGATCGGCGGTGCGGCCAATCAAGCGGCCATGAAGGAGCTGTTTGGGGTCAGTGATGATCTCTTTGGTATGATGATATTGGTCGATGCCACCAACGCGTCATTGTGGTTACTTGCAATCTTGGTAATGGCAAAGCACAGTGCAAAAATTGATCGATTGTTAAAAGCGGATACTGGTAGTATTGATAACGTGATCAAGGCAGTTGAAAGCTATGAGCGTGATCATGCCCGCCCAGCAACCATCAATGACTTGATGGTGATGTTTGGCTTGTGCTTTGCCATGGTGGGGGTCGCGCACTTTGTTGGTGGACAAATTGCCGCCTTTTTTGCGCCTTATCAATGGGCAGTACAATATAGCTTTGCCAGCTCATTTTTTTGGATGGTGGTCATTATTACCTTGATAGGCGTCGTTTTTTCGTTCACCAAAGTACGCCGCCTTGATCATGTGGGTGCGTCCAAAATCGGAACGGTATTTATCTTTGTGTTAATCGCCGCGATCGGTATGCAGATTAACTTGGCAGGTATTGTCTCGCAGTGGCGGCTCTTACTGATTGGCCTGCTGTGGATGAGTATCCACGTGATGATCATTTTTGCGGTTGCCCGATTGATCCGTGCGCCGTTTTTCTTTTTGGCGGTGGGCTCTAATGCCAACACAGGCGGTGCATCTTCTGCACCTATCGTCGCTACTGCTTTTCATCCGTCGCTTGCGCCTGTAGGGGTGTTTTTGGGTATCATGGGCTACGCGGTGGGGACGTTTGGCGGCTATATCAGCACCCAACTAATGCGTCTAGTAGTGGGGTAAATTGACGTCTTTTGCGCTCAGGAAATGTTTTCCAACGCTGAATAGTGTTGGTGCTAATTTGACACTCCTCTGCAAGTTGTCGAATACTATAGCTTTCTTGAAGCTTATTGAGTATCAGTTGTCGGTAGTCTTTTGAGTATGCCATATTATATACTGTAGCGGATTTATGTTTCTTTTACTATAGCTATCGTTTAAGTTAAGGACGCGCCCTAGTTTTGACATCAAATATATTAAAAATTTGCTAAAAAAGTATATTGATGTTTCTTACAATCATTATTACCCCGCTCACCACCATGATGATAAGCAGCATAACCCTAAACTGTTTGAGGCTCATGCTTGCCAAAAAATATTTGCCGATAACATTACCAATGATTGCACCTGCGCCCAGTACCAGACCATAAACCCAAATTTGAGGCGAGAGCAAACCAAAAAATGCGTAGCTACCGATTTGTACAATACCCATAAAAAAAGAGTTGGCAGTTTTGGTGGCAATAAGACGCTCTTTTTCTAATCCAGCATTCATATAAAACGGGTTGAGTATCGGACCAAGACCACCCACCAATGTGCTCGCAAATGCAATTAAAAAACCCAAAGGAATAAAGCCTACTTTTGGCATGTTGAACGTTTTACTTACTTTACCAAATTTATATTGGAAAATAGTAGAGACTAAAAACACACCAACCACGAGCTGAATCCAATTTGCATCGATACGGCTAAATATCAATGCAGCCAGCCATGCTCCCAAGAGTGCACTGGGCACATAGTATTTGGTCAGTGACCAATCAATATCATGCCAAAACAAAAAAATCCGTGAGCCATTACTGATAAAGGTCGACAGATTAATCACAGGCGGCGCAGCGGCTGCTCCAATCATCCAAGAGGTAATGGGTATCAATAATATGGCGCCGCCACCACCCGATATCACAGAGATGATAAAAGCGACGATACCCGCGATAAAGAAACCTGCCAAATGCCAATTCGGGATAGTTTGTAATACGTCTACTGTGATGGACAATGTACAATCCTCTACCATGAGTTATATTGAGCAACGACTGTACGCGATCTACAAAGATCATAGGTCAGCGAGTAGGCTGATGTGTCCAATAGAATACTTAGGTTTGTCTATTTAAAGCGGCAAAAGTAAGAAGGGTCTAGCAGTAAGGCGTGTAGAATACAAAAGGTATTGCAAGTTTTCATTTTTCAATGGCGCTAACACTTATCATCAGTCGATTTTTTGACTTTGTTGCTACACATTATCGGATGCAGATGATAAATGCTAGGATCATTTATTTTGATATTAGTTTGTCGAATGTGTGCACCTACTGCTATACATGATTTATGAAAGCCATGTGATAAATATGGTATGACTCTATTTCAGCCTAATATTTCTAAAAAATTAAGACAACGGTAAGCATGATTTTTGCTCAAAATGGAGTTTGACGGTGAAAAAGTTTGAAGAAATTTGTTTGCTTGTGATTGATGATATCAAAGCTGGTCGAAAAAAAGTCGGGGACAAAATCCCTTCCATTCGCGCGATGGCAGAAAAGTATAAAGTATCTAAAAATACCGTGGTCACGGCCTATAACATTTTACTGGAGCAGCAGTGGATCAAAGCGCTTCCCAAATCAGGGTTTTATGTCAGCGAGGATTTATCCAATACCTCGCCGCTCAACTCAGCGCCGTTTTATACAGGTATTGACCTATTAGAACAACAAATGGTCAACCAGTCGCATCACAAACCCGGTGCGGGCCGCTATCCCAAAGAATATATGGACAAGCTAAACCTTGAGCGCTACTTGGGGCAGATAGGTGACGGTTTTGGAGGTGAAAGCGCTGAGGTAGCACACTTCGACCGTGGTAATGGTGACCCAGCTGGCAATGTGTTATTGCGACGCTTAATGGTTGATATCTTAAGCAAACGGGCGCTAACAGTCGATTCGCAAAACGTCTTATTGACTTACGGCACCAATCACAGTTTGGATTTGATCATTAGGCAGTTTTTGACCAGTGGCGATCAGGTCGTCGTCGAGTCTCCTGGATACTATCCGCTATTTAGTAAGCTTGAGCTACAGCATATTGGTATCAACGCCATTAAGCGAAGCAGGTTTGGCTTGGATATCAATCATTTAGAAGCAATCATTATCAAATCTCAGCCTAAGATTTTATTTTTGCAGCCTTTTGCCCAAAATCCGATAGGGACAGATTTGACATCTCAAAACATGGCAGAGATTCAGGCATTATGCAGCCAATACAATGTGCTTATTGTGGAAAATGACCCGTTTTTATTGGCAAGAGACGGCGCTGCCAGTCATTTTTTCCATACAGAATGCCCTGTTATTTATGTCAGTAGTTTCTCAAAAACGGTATCAGCGTCAATCAGATGTGGCTTTATCGTCGCCTCTCAGTCTATGATCAAATCCCTTACGCGGCTCAAGATGATCACCGTCATCAATACTTCATCCATCATGGAAAACATACTCAACCATCTGATCACCAGCGGCGCGCTAACCAATCACTTACAAGCGCTAAAACAGCTGTCTGCTGAGAGATCAGACGCTGCCATCACTGCACTAAACAAAATCGAAGGTCTCACGCTGTATCCGCACAATCCCAGCGGTAATTTTTTGTGGTTTCGTATTCCTATGGATGACAAAAAAGCGGTCAATGCTGCCAAAGACAACAATATTTTTATCGCCCCAGGCAATCTTTTCTTTCCCTCCGATCCTGCTTATTTTGCATTACGGGTCAATAAATTTTATATAGACAAAGCCACGGTTAAGTTTATTAAAACGGTCATATTTAACAATCGTTGAATAATAATTTTGCGTATAAACGAAAGCCGCTCCTTTTCATTTTAATGGTGTTATCATCAATTTTCATCCAATAGCATCAAATGTCGCTTAAAAAAACCTCTCGTATTTCTTTAAAAGTTGCTGCTATTGACCAGTATTTTTGCCGTGCTATGTCATCAGCTATCTCTCATACCTTCCCAGTACTCACCTGTCTTGACACCAAAAAACGCCTCAAAAATGGGTACAGTTTTCTGTTAAAAAGCCATTCTGTACCCTTGGAAGCAAGCTGTACCCGTGATATTTCTATTGTAGTTGATGCCAGTGATACCCCCTATGGAAAGGCGGACTGGTAGACATATCACAAGGAAGAAAGTAAGGCTTACAAGGAGAAGGACTGTGTTGGCACTATTGGGATTTTTGACGATTTTCGTGTTTTTGGCGTTGATACTGACTAAAAAAGTATCCGTCATTGTGGCGCTGATTCTTGTGCCTGTCGTTTTTGCTTTAATCGGCGGCTTTGGCGCGGAGCTTGGCGGCTTTATGCTCGATGGTATTGTGGGCGTCGCGCCAACGGGTATCATGCTGGGCTTTGCTATTTTGTTTTTTGGGGTGATGAACAATGCTGGCTTGTTTGATCCGCTTATCTCGCGGGTATTAAAACTGGTCAAAGGCGATCCTGTCAAAATCTGTATCGGCACGGTCGTGATCGCCATGGTGGCGCATTTGGATGGCTCTGGTGCATCGACGTTTTTGATCACCATTCCAGCCCTACTGCCGCTATACAACAAACTGGGCATGAACCGCATCATACTGGCGGGGGTGGTGGCGCTTGGCGCAGGTACGATGAACATGACGCCTTGGGGCGGACCAACCGCGCGCGCGTCAGCGGCTTTAGAGGTCAGTACCGCACAGCTATTTAATCCACTCATTCCTGCGTTTTTGGCAGGCGTGGTTTGGATTTTGTTTGTGGCCTACCTTGTGGGCAAAAAAGAGCGCAAACGCTTGGGTGTTCAGGATATGGAGCACAGCCTGCATGACGAGCTGAGTGCAGAAGAGCGCAGTATGCGTAGGCCTAAGCTGTTTTGGTTTAATTTAATCTTGACGGTATTAACCATTGTCGCGCTGGTGCAAGTCTGGCTACCATTACCAATCGTCTTCATGCTGGCGTTTGCTATTGCCGTGCTGATCAACTATCCCAAACCAAATGATCAAATGGATCAAATCAAATCGCAATCGGTTGGCATGATTACCGTGGTGTCTATCATTTTTGCAGCGGGTATCTTTACTGGCATTTTATCAGGCACTGAGATGATTTCTGCGATGGCGACCGCACTGGTACAGGTCATTCCAGACGCAGTGGGCGGCTCTATGGGCGTCATTGTCGCGGTACTGAGTATGCCGCTAAGCTTGGTGTTCACGCCTGATGCCTATTATTTTGGGGTCATGCCTATTTTGGCACAGACCGCCAGTGCATACGGGCTTGACCCAGTACAGATTGGCCAAGCGTCTATGCTGGGACAAATGACCACAGGATTCCCACTCAGCCCGCTAACCGCCTCGACGTTCTTGTTGATTGGTCTTGCGGGTGTAGAGTTGGGCGACCATCAAAAGTTTGTCTTTAAATGGGCGTTTGGCACCACACTGGTCATGACTGTCGTAGCCGTGATTACAGGCGTGATTATCTAAGTCAATCATAGGGAGTAAGGTATGAAAACCATCAAAATTGGGTCTGGCGCAGGTTATGCTGACGACAGGCTAGAACCCGCCCTTGATGTCATGACATATGGAGACGTGGATTATATCGTGTTTGAATGTCTGGCTGAGCGTACGATTGCCATTGCCCAGCAGCGCAAAATGAAGTATCCCGATGAAGGGTATGACAGCTTGCTTGAGTACCGCATGGCAAAAGTATTGCCGCTTTGTGTCGATAAAAAAATAAAAATAATCAGCAATATGGGCGCCGCCAATCCTAAAGCCGCTGCCGAAAAGATTAAACAGATCGCCGAGCAACAAGGTTTGCAGGGTTTAAAAATCGCTGCTGTCACAGGCGACGATGTGTTTGCAGACATGGCGCGTTATCAGGATGAGACACTGCTAGAAAATGATCGAACCATCACAGATTTGGGTGACTCTATCGTATCTGCTAATGCCTATATTGGGGCCCAAGGTATCGTGCAAGCACTGAGCGCAGGCGCAGATATCGTGATCACTGGCCGCGCCGCTGATCCGTCGCTGTTTCTGGCACCGATGGTGTATGAGTTTGGCTGGTCTTTTGATGATGCGGACTTGATGGGCAAGGGCACTATCGGCGGTCATCTGATGGAGTGCGGCGCTCAGGTGACAGGGGGTTATTTTGCAGATCCCGATTATAAGGATGTGCCCGAGCTTTGGAATGTTGGTTTTCCTATCTTGGAGGTGACAGCAGACGGAGAATATACCGTCACCAAACTGCCAACTGCTGGTGGGCTGGTCTCTGAGGCCACGGTAAAAGAACAGCTGCTTTATGAAATCCACGACCCCTCAAGCTACCTGACCCCAGATGTGATTGCTGACTTTTCTCACGTGACAGTTACAGCCATTGATAACGATCTGGTTCAAGTATCTGGCGGAACGGGTAAACCCAAAACAGGGTTACTTAAAACTAGCATCGGCTATAAAGACGGCTATATTGCAGAAGCGGAGATCAGCTACGGCGGCTCAGGTGCGGTCAAAAGAGCCGCACTTGCAAAGACGGTTATCGAAAACAGGCTTGCTGTCCAGCATATTGAGCCGATTGAGATACGCTATGATTTTATTGGCCTGAACTCATTATATGGCAATCAGCTTGCCAGCACGGCAGAGGCCGCTGAAGTGCGATTGCGCGTGGCGGCGCGTACTGCTGATAATGTCATGGCACAAGCCATCACCCAAGAGGTCGAGTCGCTGTATACCAATGGCCCTGCAGGGGGCGGCGGTATTCGCTCAAACATCCAAGCCGTCGTGTCCATCGGCTCTATCTTGATTCCAGAAACTGACACGGACATCACCGTTTCATATTGGGAGGTTTAATAAATGAAATTACGTGAAATCGCGCATTCTCGCACTGGCGACAAAGGTAATATTTCCAACATTTCTTTGATCGCGTTTAAGGACACAGACTACGAATTGCTTAAAGATAAGGTAACGGCTGCTGTGGTCAAAGACTGGTTTCAAGACATCGTAGAAGGGGAAGTTATCCGTTATGAGCTGCCAAACCTAAATGCTTTTAACTTTGTGCTGCACGGGGCGTTAGGCGGCGGGGTGACCAAATCATTGGCGCAGGACAAGCATGGTAAGGGCTTAAGTTCAAAGCTGCTGGATTTGGAGATATAAGGTTTGAATTAAATAATCATTAGACCGTAATGGCTCTAGTATTTAACAAGCGTAAACAAAGAAAACACCAGATCCCATCGCGCAGTAAGCACAGGCCGCATGCCAGCCTTCAACCAACGACCTCTAAGCGGTTGGAACAATGGCAACGGCACATGATGCTTGGTGTATTATCTGACTATTCCCAATAACCATCAGGGCATTGTGGTAGCTCAACTAACGTGCGACGCAATGCTTCTGACCATTGATGGCGAATGGTATTGAAGTATTCATCATGCTCATCAATACGGCGACCTTGTGGCAGGGTTAAGCTGTCATTGTTATACAGCACAAAATCTATCGGCATACCGACTGATAGATTTGAGTGAATCGTAGAATCAAATGACAGCATCAACGCGCGTGCCGCATGTCGCACATCCGTATCATAGCCGACAGAACGATCCAAAATAGGTTTGCCATATTTGCTCTCACCCAACTGAAAAAAGGGCGTATCTTCTGTGGCTTTGATACAGTTTCCTTCAGGATAAATCAGGTATAGCTCAGCTGGCTGCCCTTTGATTTGACCGCCCAGCATAAACGAGCTGGTAAAGGCGCCATCGCGATTGGCATTAGCGACGGATTTTGCATGGTTCATCTTCTCACGCATACATTCACCAACCATTTGCGCCGCATCAAACAACGTCGTCACTGTATTCAGATTGCTCTCAAGACGCTGATCAATATCGTTTTGCAGTTTGTTAAACACCGCTTGCGATGTCGCTAAGCTACCAGCCGTTTGCAGCACCATAAAGCGCTCGCCCTCAATGCCATATTGATACAGTTTTCTAAATGTCGATATGTGATCGACACCAGCATTGGTGCGCGTGTCACTGGCAAAAACCATACCGTCTTTTAGACGGATAGCGGCACAATAAGTCATAAGATACCCTTGATAAAGAAAAATAGTAGAAAATAGCAAACGCTATGATAGCTTTTTGACCAATACCAAACTGTAAAGATTTTCGTAGCCGCCGCCCATCCGTACGCCGCGTACAGGCGCGGTATCTAGATAATCTCGACCAATGGCGACATACACATGTGAGTTTGGGGTAAAAGCCTGATTTGAGATATCAAAGGTATACCAGTAGCCATCCAGCCACACCTCAGCCCACGCATGACTGGCCATGTGGTTTTCGGTATCGTCGTATAGGTAGCCTGATACATAACGGGCTGGAATCTGCTGATCGCGTAGGACACTTAAAAACACATGCGTGTGGTCTTGGCACACGCCGCCACCTGTCGCAAAAGCCTCAGCCGCCGTCGTACCCACATGTGTGACGTTTTTGACAAACGGCATTTTCATGATTAGAGCATTCGCCATGGACTTTAAGCTATCATGAGTGGGGGTCTTTAGATACGGCGCGGCAAATTCGCGCATCGCTTGTGAGCATTTGGTTAGTGGGGTCTGTACAGTAAAGAGCAGGTAGGGGACATGATCCATATCCTCTAAGCGCTCGGTTTCGGTATTGATCTCAACGACACCAGACGCCTGCATTTGTAAGTTGTTGTGCGCCTCATTACGACTGAGCGTCAGCCAGTCATTACCAAAGCCATCCTTTTGGTTGGTCGCCACTTTAGGGAGCATAACATCCCATCTATGAATGGTTTGATGCGGCATTTTCATGGGGGTCATACGTATATACTGTACACTGCGCTGCGCCAGCTCATCGTAATAATAGTTGGTTTGGTGACTGATTTGAAGTTTCATAATGTCTTCTCCTTTTTCGGTTTATTCTATATGCCTTGATAAGCCATTATTATTAGTTTTTGGCTAGACACCTTCTATACACCTTGACGCAGTATGAGATTGAACTCTTTACTAATCAGCGCAAAATCACTAAATTTCTTCGATCTGATCATCTGATTGGTCAAGCGGATAAGCTCACGCCAGCGCGTATTCTCTGGCAACTCATTGATCCAGTGCTTGAATTCAAGACTGACCTCTGTTGAATCCTCACCCAACAAGACCACACGCTCAAGCTGCTCAAAACGGCGCCCTAACTGCCAAAAACAGGTTACGGTCGGATTTTCTTGTTTCATCGCGGCGTTACACGCGTGTAGCTGCAAGGTTGCCGCTCGATACGTGCCAGCACTGGATAAACGCTTGATCAAGTTATACAGCTCAGCGGTATCTTTACCAATGACGCCTTTGGCCTCTTGCACATTGTCCTCAATCGATTGCACGATATTGGGTATGATGTTTTGTTCCAAGTCAGACATCATTTGTGCGGTCATGGTGGTAAGTGATGCTTCACTATCGGCACCAAACCCTAAGTGAGTGATTAAGTGTTTGATCTGTGATTTATCAAGATCGCCTTTGATAAGTTGTTTCATGACATCGTCATAGTAATATAAACGCTCGCTATATCGGCCGAGCCATATCAAATGACTGGCGGTAGAGAGCAGCAGTATCATGGGCGCATCATCTAAACTCTCGTAGCCAGTCTCTAAGGGCTGGACGCGATCATAGTAGTTCGCATGCCCTGAAGCGTTGTTTGATGCATTGATATCGGCTGATGATAAAGACGCGCACTTACCGTTTTGCGGGCTGTCTGAATCACTGTCATCCACGATCCAAGTGTCTTTGATACCGCCGCCTTGTGATGAGTTGACAACCAAAGAGTCCTCAACCATGGCCACTCGTGTCAGACCACCAGGGACAATATCGACTGTGCCATCACCATGACTGAGAATAAAGGGGCGTAAGTCAATATGACGCGGCGCGATGCCGTCGCTCACTGCCGTGGGGTTGGTCGATAGCGAAATGGTTGGCTGAGCAATAAAGCCCGCTGGGTTTTCAAGCAAGCGTAAACGATAATCTTCGATCTCTTGTTTGGTTGACGTCGGACCGATCAGCATCCCGTAGCCACCTGAGCCTTGCGTTTCTTTGACGACCAAGTTATCTAAATTATCGAGCACATATTTAAGATCATCAGGCTTGCGGCACTGATAGGTTTCAATGTTCGGTAAAATCGGTTCTTCATCCAAATAAAACTTGATCATATCTGGGACAAAAGGATATAAGCTTTTGTCATCCGCCACGCCCGTGCCAGGCGCGTTCACAATAACGACATTACCAGCGCGATATGCGCTCATAAGCCCCGATACACCCAATATAGAGTCTGAGCGAAAGGCTAAAGGATCAATATACGGATCATCAATACGGCGGTAGATCACATCTACTTGTACCTTACCGCGTATGCCTTGCATATAGACTTTACTGTCCTCAACGATCAAGTCGTAGCCATGGACGAGGGGTACATTCATCTCATGCGCTAAAAAGGCATGCTCATAATAGGCACTGTTAAAACGCCCTGGGGTTAAGATGATGATCTGGGGGTCATATTTGGAGGTTGAGCTGGCAAGACAGGCCTTAAGACGGCTCGGATAATCGCTAATCTCCATGATAGAGGTTTCAGCAAAGATATCAGATAACAGTGTCTCTGATATCGTGCGGCTCTCCAGCATATATGAGACGCCTGAAGGGGTACGCAAGTTGTCTTCTAAGACACAAAATTTACCTGACTCATCCCGAATCAAGTCAATACCGCTGATGTGCGAATAAATCGGTTTGTCGAGCTCAATACCCATCATCCACGGCTCATAGCAGCCACTGGCATACACATAAGTATCAGGGACGATACCTGCTTTCATAATAGCTTGCTCATGATAGATGTCATGCAAAAAAGCATTAAGCGCGGTGATACGTTGTTTACAGCCTGCTTCTATTTGTTTCCATTCGCTTGCGGCAATAATACGTGGAATGATGTCAAACGGGATCATACGCTCGATGTTTTTGGCATCGCTATAGACGGTAAAGGTCACGCCTTTGCGGTAAAAAATGTTTTCTGCTTGTTCGTTGAGATAATTGAGGGCATCCATATTGATATTATCAAGCCAGTTACCAACGGCTTGTGCAACGGGACGATACTGACCTTGACTTGTTTGGAGTTCATCAAAGCTGGGTGCTCGTGATGGCGGGGTGTCTACTGAAGGGGTGGCTGCTGTCTGATTTTGTGATTGGTTTTGTGACTGCGTTTGCGATTGGCTTTGTGATTGTGCTGGGGCGTTATTATTGTCTTTCACACTTGTGTCAGAGGTGGCTGTATCCTTATTTGTCTTTTGAGTTTGACCTTTTGATAAGTCTTCTTGAGATTGGCTCTGACCCTGATTCTGGCTTTGGGATTGAGATGATTTTTTATTCATAAGTACCTCACGTATCCTTGGTAAAGTTATACTTTATGATGACTACGCGGTCTATGCTAAGCTGAGTAGCAGTTGTGTGTCGCCCAACAGGTAGTCAATCTCCTGTATGAACTATACAACGGTTACCCAGCAATATACAACAAGCGTTAAATAATAGGTTTTAAGAAATATTAATTTGATTTCAATAAATAAAACTAAACTATTGTACAAATCAGATGGTCTAGAGCAGGAGGGTGATATGGTGCAACGTGGTCGGTTTTTGGCGCTGGCAAGTGTTGGAATAGCAGCGGCTATCGGCATGACAGGCTGCGGTAATGAGCCACAGCAAGATACCGTGCCAGCTGGTAGCACGGTCATTGCGTTGGGGGATTCGCTGACCTATGGCTATGGCGCCAGCACAGAGACGGCTTATCCGACGATACTGGCTGATTTGAGTGGTTGGCGGGTCATCAATGCAGGGATGAATGGCGACACCTCTGCCGATGTGCTGGCGCGTGTCAGCGATATCACTGCGCAAAATCCTGATTTGGTACTGCTCGGTGTGGGCGGTAATGATGTGCTACAGCGCATCAATCCTGAGACCACACGTACCAATCTGGTTGCCATCATTCGCGCCTTAAAGGCGGCGGATATTCGGGTGGTGCTGATCGCAGAGCCTTACTTTAGCGTCAGTGCGTTGTTTGGGCGCGTCAGTGACAATCCAGTATATGAAGAAGTGGCGGAGGCTGAAGAAGTGCTTTTATATTCAGGTGGCTGGTCAGAGATACTGTCAGATGACACGCTTAAATCGGATAAAATCCATGCCAACGCGGCAGGTTATCGTCAGTTTGCCGAAGGGTTGTATGATTATCTACAAGAAGAGGGCGTGGCGCGCTGAGACGCGCCACGTTACACTACATTCAAACCAAACGTTATTCAACCATTGCGGCTCATACCTTAAGCAGAGGCAGGCTGCGCCAATTCAGCAATTTGCGCTAGGTAGCGCTGACCCAGCTCAGGCTCAGCAGACGCAATCCACGCCGCATAACCTGATAAGGTATCCAAGCTCTCGCCGTCTCGTAGCGCGCGGCCTACTTTCAGGTTATGAATGGCGGCGCGCAGTTGACGCTTGATGCGGCGCGGTACTCGGGGTACGCCATCACCATTGACCACCATGCCCGTCACGCTTTGCTGATTGCCGGTGCGAATGACGCGAGTCTTATCGTCATTTAAGGCAAACCCTTCCTCACGCAAGATTTTATGTACCGAGCCAAGCAGTTGTCCGATCAGCTGATTATGCCTATCAGTGGCTTTATCCGTATTTTTTGCACCTTTCGCATCATTGGCGACGTTATTGGTGACGTTGTTGTCTGGGCTGTTAGGCAAACTAAAGGTCAAGTCATCAGCGTAGCGGCTATAACGCAGACCGATTTTGTCCGCCAGTCCCGTCAAGCGGCGATCAAGATTGACGCAGACAAGGTTAGACAGCGCAGGGCTGGTGGGCGCGCCTTGCGGCAGGGCACGCTCGCCAAGTGCCACATAGTAGGTAACACCGTGCTGCTGTACCAGCTGGCGCGGCGCTTCGGTACAAAGTAGCGACAGCAAAGTGGCAATCTGTTCTGGATAACCAGCATGACGAAACACGCCTTTGATACGTCGCCAGTTGACGGTCGGGAAAAAGTTTTTGATGTCCAATTTAATCAGTATGTCGCTGTCACAATGTACCGCTGCGTTACTGACGATAGAGCGCCCACGGACAAAACCATGCGCCGCACCGTGCGTGGGCAGTTGATTTAAAATCTGCGTCAGTACCCAATGCTGTACGTATTTCAACCGCGGAATCGGTGCCCAGATATCACGCGGAGTGCCGTTGCGTTTGGCAATGGTAAAATGAGTATAAGGTAAGTTGGTCGCCACATCGCGCTGATAACACAGTCCCTTGAGCTGCGGCACGCTCAGGTTAAGCGTTTCGGCAAGCTGGGTATGCTTGGTGATCAGCGGCAGTTGGTTTTCAAGCAAGCGTTTGCTGCCATCTTTGGTGTCCCATTTGTCGGCGCTGGTGTCATCTGACCAGTAGACATGACGCCCCAAGTAGACGATGTGCTGCGACTTATAAGCCTGCCATGCTTGCTGCTTGAGCTTTTTTTCTTCAGCGGCTTCTTTTTTCAGCGCTTTTTTATAACGCTCGCGCTCTTTTGGGCTCATGTTGTCGGCAAGCGTGCGCTCAACCAAAAAGCCATTTTTGATCAGCTGCTGCTGTACATAAGCGTAGCGTCCACCTGCGGCTTCAATATCTTGCCACAGCTGCTGCCATTCGCGCTCGATGGGGGTGAGCCGCGGCTCGGGGTGGATATAGTTGGTGTGTTGCTGGGTGCTGGTCATGGGTCATACCCCTTTATTTTCGATAAAGCCTTTGGCTTCAAATCTGGCAATGTGTTGTAAAAATGCGTCGTACGCGCGCTCAGGCTGGTTAAAGACAAACTGCTGGCGGCGGCTGGTCTCATCGGCGGTGATCTCGATCAGTACCTTTTTACCCTGACAAGTGATCTGCACGTAGGTCATATCGGCGGCGCTGTTGGACGGTGCCACGGCAGTCGCGTGTGCTTTTTTGGGCGCTGAGCCGTGCGCAAGGGCAGATAAATCAAGCACATTTGCAGCGGTGCTGGTTTGGCTGATTTGACTGACTGAGTCAGCTGTCTTATGTACCGCTTTTGGACGCTTGGTGCTGCGTTTGCTCAAAGTGCGCGTGTCATGCCAGCCCATATCACCAGCTTGCGCGCTGTCATAATCTTGATAGCTGAGACGCAGGGCAATCAGATGGGCGCAGACGCCTTGGCTCAGCCGATGCTGCAAATATTGCGGACAGCTACAAGCGGCGCGGCTGACCATCCCATCAACGCCCAGCTCTAGCTGACTGTGATAGGTGCGGCGATCGGCTTTGACATGTATATCGGCGCTGATGGCCACGCCTTTGGTGGGCAGATGTTGCATGCTTAGGTTGCGCACGCTGTCATCACGGCTGACCAAGTCAAAGGCTTGTTTTTCCGCCTCGTTATGATGGGCAAACTGCGCCATCGCAAGCGGCGTTTGGGTCAGCGGGCGATAATAATAAGACTGCTTGGCGATATCGTAGCGCACCAGTCCTTGCTGCGCGCCTGACAGTAGCCACTCGCGTACTTGACTGGTTGAGATCGCAGCATCTGATTGTGTAGATAATTGCGCGGACAGACGCTCGCTAAGGGCCTCAGCGGTGCTTGGCTCATCGGCAAGGGTTTGCAATAGCGGCAATACAGGGTTGTCTGCTTGCGGCTGGTCTGTATTTAAAGCGCCATTTAAGACATCATTTAAGACATTGTGCTGCGGGCGCTTGGGCAGCAATAAATCAAAGTTCAGCGACTGTGACCAGTTTGCTTGGCTAAAGCCGGTCATGGCAAAGGTAAAATGAAACCCTTTACCCGTCAGTGTCCAATAGCTGGGCATGCCTTGACCCAGCAGTGACACACTGACGCTATCGGTATGCGGCAATAAACGCTTTAACAAACTCAAGCGGCGGCGTCCCCACAAGCGTACCAGCTTGGCTTTTGCGCCTTGATAAGGGGTTTGCTGGCGGCTGACCTGGCTGGTCACGGTGATGTCAAAGGGTTCCAAAATCATCACAGGCAGCTGCTGCGGCACCAGCTCAATCAATAAGCCGCGGCGTTTGCCTTTCACATCGGCATGCATGCGCAGCTCAAAGAGCACGTTGTATAGCGCTATCGGGTCAAGCTCAATACGGTCGTGTGCCAGCTGTCCTGCAGACTGTACTTGCAGCAGCGCGCGTATCCAGCTTTTGGGTACATTGATGCGTTTTTCGATGACTTCTTTGATGGCCGCTGTTATGTCCTGATCCGCGCTAGCGTCGGTGTCATTGCTATCATTACTGTCGTCTTGACGCTCGGACAATTGCAAACGTACCGCTTCTTGACCAATAGTGAGCGTGGTTTGTTGCTGGTCACGGATCTGCTCGATACCATCAAACAGCGCACTACTATAGTCGATACTGGTGGTTCCCAGTACGGTGCTTTGCGCTTGGTCAAACAACGCCTGATCCAAAGTAAGCTGTGCATAGCAGCCCTCATCACGGCTAAACACCTCAAAACTGACGCCCTGCTGATGTACCTGAATGATGGGATCTAAGATACAAAAGGCGAGGGGGTCGTTGTTAAACAGCCACGTAAAGTAGTCACGCTGGGCGGCAAAGAGATTTTTGTTGCTGCTGGCGCGGCGCATTTGCATAAACACAGTATAGGCGGCGCGGTCTTTTGGCACGTAGCGGTAGTCACTGCTGACCACGTCAAACAGTGCGAGCAGACTGTCTCGGAACACCAGCGGATTGTTGACGGTCGCCTGAAAGCTGACGGCATCACGATCCAGCTCGGTTGCCAGTGCCACATGCTGGGCATGCGCGCTTTGCTGCGCTGAGGTGAGGCTGACGTGACTGGGCGCGGCATACTGCATGTGCATCATCACGCCATCTTGATGATCGGCTACAGCGGTGCTATTTTGCCCCTCGCTGCTCTGTGCCTCAAGTGTCTGTTGGTTGTTATCATTGGTCATGGTGTTATCCCTCGCCCTGAGATGATTGCTGGGCTTTTGATGGCGCATTGCGGTTGGTGGTGATGCCCTGCGGTGCGGCTGGGCGTTTTTGCTGGGCGCGGCTCATGGCGCGCTGCCAGCGGCGCAGTACCTTGTAGGCCAGTTTTTGCAGATCGGCATCGGTGCGTTTGTCAGTCATCAATGACTCAAGCCATGTGCCAATGTGCGAATCATGTAGCCAGCCCAGTGCTTCAATGGCGCGCTCTCGTATGGAGGTGTCGACATCATGATCCTGTGCGCAGTGATACAGCGCGGCGGCATCCTTTGCTTTGATCCAATGCACCAGCTGCTGCTGGGTGATAGCAGGCGTGTCATTTGTGTCATTATTGGTGGTGTTGGTCGTATCATTACCTGCCAAGCGTGTCAGTAAGGTGGTCAGTAGCGCCTGATTGTCTAAGGTCATCTGACTGCTTTGCACTGCTGTGCTTAGGGTTGATATCAGATCCTCCTCAGCATTTGGACGTGCCAGCAGGGCCAGTAGCGCTTGTTGCCACCACTGGTTCACAGCCGCTGCGAGGGTGGCAATATGACTGTTGTCAGAGGCCGTCAGTTGCTCGGTTAGCCACGTAAACACCGCCGCGTTTGGCGTAGTATAGCGGCAGATGAGCCATAATAGCTGCGTCATCGTGGTGGTCACTTGCGCGGCTGCCGTGAGCCATGTTTGCTGGTGCATCATGCTTGGCTGCGTCCGCACAGTGTTTATCACGGTTTGCCACGCTTGCTGTGCGGTGCTCAGATGCGCATATAAGGTATGCTGCATCGATTCATTGAGGTATTGATCAGGGTACTGGGTCAAATAACGCAGTCCCAACTGCTGGGTTTGCGCGTCAGGATGCTCAAGTAATGCCGCCAGCTGCGTGTCCGTCATATCTGAGCTGGCAAGCAGGGCATTTTGTAGCTCGGCCAACGTCGGGGCGGACAACTGCGGGCCATAGTTGGTGATAAATGGCGCCAGCGTCTCTATGGTACTGCCGCTGATGATACGCTTGAGGCTGGCCTGTGCGGCACTTTTGATAAATACCTCATTGCTATTTTGTATCACCGCCCAGTCGTAGTCATACACCTGATCCTCACGGCAACCCCACAACTTCTGAGCGGCGCTATAGGCTGTTTTTAGCGCGTCATCATAGCGGTTATAATGCGTTAAGAGATTCAGCAACAACGCTTTGTTGTCTGGGCTGTCACGATGCGCCAGTAGCGAGATGGCATAATACTGCGGCTCAAATAATCTGCCAGCTTGTCGTTGACGCTCAATATGCTGACGGATTTGCTCCCATGCCGCGGCGGTATCGAGCCAGCGCAGACCGTTTAACCAGCGCTTGATCGCATCATTGTAAGGCAGCAGTTCAGGATTGGCGAGATTGGCTTTGAGCAATGCAAAAATCTGCGCACTGTACTCAAACTCGCCGCCCTGAGCAATGTGCCCCAAGGCCTCACAAGCCACATCTTGTAAGTAATGCTCGTCGTCTTCTGCCAGTTTGATCAGTTTGTCATAGGCTTTGTATAGCGCTTGACTGCTTTGACTGATAGCTTGGCTGCTTGTTTGATTGGCGTCCTCGCTATCAGTACCAGCATCAGCAGGCGTACGGCGCATCATCTCTCCGATCGCCAGCACGCTACGGCGGCGGATATCGCCATTATCATGATAATCAGCGGTGGCCATAAGGATGCTCAGACCCTCACTACTACCGCAATGAGCCAGTCCTTCTGCTGCCAAAAACTGCACTTGCGTTTCTTTATTCATCAGCGCTTTTTTGAGAATGTCTATCAACAGGCTTGCATCAACAGCTTGCTCATGTCGTCTTTTGGCACGGTAAGCAACCGCTTGGATCAGATTGGGCAAATATTTGGCGGGCAACTGCTCGTATGACAACAGCAGCGCGGTATCAACGCGGGCCGCTAAAACCGTAGCCGTATCGGCTTCATTGGTCTGATTGGCTTCAGGTGTTACCGCTTCTTCTTGGGGCTGGGCGTGAGTTAACGCCGCAGGTACCCATGCTAAGGCGTTCACCAGCATGCCAGCATGGTTGTAATCGCCATAGCGCATCAAAAGGTTAAACAATGACAATAAAGCATTTAGATCACGTGGATGTTGGCGGGTCTGCCAGCTTTGATCGGCCTGTTTACCAAAGTAGTCCTTAATCGGTTGATCGTAACCACTCAGGGTAATCAGCGCATCAAACAGTTGCTGGCGTGCTTGTTTGGCGTCAGGCTCAGGACTAGCAAACAGCTGCTGTAAGCGCGTTTGCAAGTGCGGTATAAGCTGCGGATCACGCAACTCGGCCATTTGCTGGTAAATACTATCGGCTGACAGTTTTAACGCCGCATTATCGAGTAAGGCAAACATCTTCGTATAAGCGGTTTGGGTGCTGCTTATCAGGTTGGCTTTATCAAAATGCGCCCATGGCGTATCCGTCGTTTGCAGCAAGCGCTGGTAGGCAGTCATCACGGTGGTAATGAGACCAAAGGCTTGGTTTTGTTCACGGCGATCTGCCCCGTCGGTGAGCAAGGCAAACAGATCAGGCAGCAGCGAGGTATCCATCAGCAGGATGTCGTCAAAATCGACCAACTGCGTGAACACCTGATAACGCGCTTGCCAATCATGACAATAACGCGCTTGTGATAAAAAGCTCAGCTTGTCACTGCGCTGCGTTTGTTCAGGCGTGGCAGGGGTGTTCATATCCATGGCAATAGGATGGTCAATCCGCACAGGCACTCGTTGCCATGCACCGATCACTTGGCGCAATAAGGGTAGGCTGTCCGTTTTGAGCGCTGCCACACTGGCTGGCAGGTGACCGACGCGCGTGTATAGCAGCTCATAGGCGGCTTCTGCCAGCACATGATGCGTGGTGCCGAGTAGCGCGACCAGTTGCTGATTGCTATCGGCGTTGATGTCGGTGCTGACGGTGTTATTGGCATTCTCAAGATTATGTGCGACCAGCCACTGTAGGCCACGGTCAATCATGTCACGATAAGTGGTGCTCATGGCATAGTCGGCTACTCTGGCTGGTGCTATGGGAAGCTGCAATAGGCTGTCCCATGCCAGCTCGCGTATCTCACTATGACCGTGGTGCAGTAGTGGCAATAGTACTCGGCTGACGCTATCGGCCCAGTCGTTATGATGCTCCTTTGCCCCCATGGTGGTAGATGGCGGCTGCGCGGCAAGCCACATCAGACCACGTATCGCCTGCGCACTGCTGCTGTGGCTGCTGTCATTGTCACGAATCACACCCAGCCATGCCCCAAAGGCCAAGGTTTGATAGGAGGTGTGGTTATTGGCGCTGGTGGAGTGCGCTGTACTGTTTTTTAAGTTGGCTTTTGGATTGTCTGTCGACTTTTGACGCTTGAACAGTGTACTTAGGCCCTGCTGCCATGTTTTTGATGGGGTCGATTGGGCATTTTGATACAGGCTCAGTCCTTCTGACTGATGCAGCCACGTTTGTATGGCCTCAAACACTTGTGTTGCGTCGTCGTAACGGTCATGCGCGAGCAGCTCTGACAAATGGCACAGCGCGCGTACGGCTTGCGTCCGCATCAGCGGGTGTTCATGCTGAGTAAAAAAGGCAAGCTGCTGCACATGTGCCACATCGACTGTCCGCAGTACAGCGAGGCGGGTGTGTTCGGTATCGCCGCTATGCGCCAGTCTTTTGAGCACGCCCGAGTGCGCGGACAACAGGTGGCTGATTTTTTGGCTTAAATGCTCGCTTAGATACGCCCATGTGGCATTGATCGGTAGGCTGGCGCGCGCCAATACATGGGCATAGACGTTGGCAGTATCATTGTCCGAAAAACTGAGCGCCTCTGTCAGCATCTCTGGTGAGGCCGTCTCGGCAGTTAAGGTGTTAAAAATCAATAACAATCTGGCTGCTGGCGCATAAGCGGCGGTTTCAAAAAGCTCACGCAATGATTTTGCATTGCTGATGCCGATACCTGCACGTGCTTGTAGCCAGTCAATCGGTCCCATCGGCTCGACCATATGGCGCAGACTGTCGGTGTTATTGCTGCCTGTCTTGCTGCTCTTGTTCGCTGCGCGGCTAAAGAAATATTGTCCGCGCGCATCCCCCCAAACGGCCAGCGCCAAGCTTGCCGACTGGCGCACGATCGGACGCTCGTCTTTTTGCCAAGTGGCCAGCAGATCGGCATCAGCGGCCGTGACGATATACATCAGATTTGGTGCCAGCGCCTTAAAATCAGCATCAGGATGGTGTAGGTATTTTGCATACCAGTCGAAGGCTTGGTATTTTTGCGGTTCAGAGAGCAGCGCGACACCCGACAATGACTCTGAAATCTGCTTGTGCCACTGCTTGTATGCGTCGTTAAATTCATCTTTTTGCGTATACACGGGCATGTCTGTTTCAAGGTATTGCTTAAATACCTCGTAAGCTTTTGCTTCGTAATGGCCCGTTTGGCTGGCAAGCAACTGGGCCACGGTCAACTGAATGTCAGGATAAGGGCTAGCAAGTGCCGCCGTGATCAACTGATCGTATTCAGCAAGCGCAACCTCGTTGCTACTGACCAAGGTTAATGCCACATTCAAAGCTTGCTGGCGCAGCGCTGTGCTCTTATCAGCAAGTAAGTGCATCAATGCAGGTAGTATAGTGCGCAGCTGCGCGGTACCCGACACTTGCTGCACGGTTTCCATAGCCACGCGCTTGATATCATCATAAGGGCTGGTGAGGGCACTTAGCATCAATGGACTAAAGCCAAAACGCTTGCTGTGTTTGCTCGCCGTTTCAAACGCTTGTTTGCGAATGGGAGCAAAGTTATCCGCAAACAATAAATCAAGCGCGGCTTGATAACGCTGCTGCTGCACAGTTGTGGCCGCTTTGGCCTTGGCCGTACTTTGTAGCAAAACGCGCTGCCATTCTTCTAGTGCCGCTTGGTGTACATCTTCAAATAGGCTCTCTTGTAGCAGCGCAATCACGCTGGTAATGGGCGCTTTTTGGCGGGTCAGTTCACGATTGATAATGACCTTGACGGCCTCTAGGCGAATACTGGTAAAGGGGTTGTTCAATGTTTGCTTGAGTATGGCGCTCAGATCTGCGGCGTCAACTGCTTTTTGATCGTTAAGCACTTGGGTTAACAAAATAGCAAGCGCCCGCTCATGAATATCCTGATGCTTTGAGGCAAAACCCACTGTCACCCATGATAAAGGGTCGTCGGTTAGTTTACCCAGCGCGGTCATCGCCACTTTTCTTACGCTGGCATCGCTGTCATCCAGTAAGGTTGGCAAGATGGTCTGACCGCCCGCCATGCGTAGATGCCCGAGTGCCGTGGCAACCCCAGCGCGAATCATGGTGTCATTATCATGATGCATAAAACGAATCAAAGTGCCAAACGCCCGTGTGTCTTGCAAGCAGGCAAGCGCATAGGCCGCGCGAAAGCTGATGTCTTCGTAGTGGTTACTGAGGTTCTGTAATAATGGCTCAAGGCTATCATTACTGAGGGTTGCAGGCGTTACGGTTTGCGCCGCATGGTGTGCGTTGTTGCCTTTTTTCTGAGGGGTGTTCTCATTGGTTGTCGCTGCTGCCTGCTCTGCTTGGGTCACAAAACCTTGAGTATCGAGAGACAGACTGAGCGATTGCCCATTATCACTGGCAGTTTTAGCAGTATTTGACGCCTCTTCTTTAAACTGTGCGCCAATGACCGTATTGAGGATCTCATTACCGTCCGTGCTGCTTTTGTCATCACGGTCACGTCCTGCATCAAAGATCGTGCCACGCAATAAGCGAAAATCATCAAAATCAGTCAACGTACGTAGCAGCTGCGCGTCACCCAGTGCTTCGGCTTGCTGCTTTAATGCCTCAATCAGCTCAGGCTGGGACAACAACGTCACGTAAAAGGCGGTTTGGCGAATGTCAGCCCGACGATGGCTTTGCAGCAGCATCAGCTGACGTGATACTTCTGGATGTCCCAGCAGGCCGCGCTGATAAAGACGAATGAGACCCGCTTGGATAACATCGGCCTGCTGACTGTCCAGTGCCATTAAGTCGGCTCTGGGGCTATTGTCTGCAATCAAGCGCTCAAGTGACGCCAGTGCCTGCCTGCGAATCGGTAACAGCTGGTGCGACAAGGCGTCTTGCAAAATAGCCAATACGCGCGGCTGGTCATCCACATTATGCAAAGCCGCTTTGAGATAGCCTTGTAATGCGGCAGCAACCACGTCTTCATAACGGCTCTCAAGGGCGCGCTCAAGATAAGCGGGCAAGCCTTGATGACCAATGTTAGTCCTTGTCTTATCGGCTGCTTCGGCCAAGGCATTAAAGGCAGTCAGGCGGATGCTACTGGCACGCGCTGAGCTGAGCTGCGCCTCAAGTAGCGGCAGGCGAGCCTCTAGCGTCGTGCTTGCCAGCCACTGTGTCAGCTGCAAGGCGCGGCTGGTGGTCAATCCTTGTTTGTTGTTTTGCTTATTGGTTTGACTGTCAAGCAGACGGCTGACCAGTCCTAGCGTTTGTCCATCCGCTTGGCTATCAAGCAGCGTCATTGCTTCGTTAAAGGCCGCTTCACTGTTATGACTGTTGTCCGTAAGCAGCTGCTGGATGCGCTGGTAGCCATCCTCGATGACATGAGCAACTGCTGACAGCTTGCTATTTTGCGCCGCCTCAATAGGCACAAAGCGTATACTTTGATCCGTGCCAATGGCTAACAGGGCGGGCTTTTCTGCATAACGGCTATAGGTGAGCAGCTGCGTTTTATTGAGATTTTCTTTGCAGGTGCTGGGCTGGCCTTTATCAAAGGCCCATGACTTGATACTGCGATCATCGGCTGCGGTAAATAGACGGGTGTCAGAAACATTAAGCGCGGTGATCATCTGACTGTGACCACTGGACTTGGCCCGATCAATGGCGTGCAGCTCACCTTGTACATGCGTGCGGTAGAGCTGCTTGTCGGTGCCTGCTGAAAAGAAATACTGACTGACCGGCTCAAAGCACAGCGCGTTGACGCGCCCTTGGTGTAGCGGCTTACTGCTGCTGTGTATCAGCTGCTGAGTGTCACTGAGCCACTGATAGCTGCTGATCATGCCCGCGTCATCACCGACGACCAGCCATTCGCCATCACTGGCGCTGGCCATGGCGGTTGCTGACTGACGTGATTCACTATGGACATCAGGGTAAGACTGGACAATGGGCGCTACTGCCGTTTGGTTGTTATCTTGAGTATCGTCGCTCAGATCGCTCGGGTCGCCCAGATTGTTTAGCGGGTAGATGACAATGTGTTTGGGATAGAGTACGGCGATGGCTTGCTGTAGCAGTTGTATACCAACAGCTTGCGGCTTGTCAGCAGTCAATGCAGCGTCATTATCGGTACTATCGGCGGAACTTGGCAGTACTGTGAGCAAAGACTTGCTGCTGATCTGGGTTATTTTCTCTGCTTGCCAATCCGTTTGGTACAGATGACCGTCCACGCCCAACAGGATAATGCGATCATCGGCTGTCTGAGTAATGGCGTCCATGGCGCAGGGTAGTGCGGCGGTCGATAAGCTGACTTGCTCGCCTACATTGTCGAGTCGATATAAAACGAGGCGACTGGTATCGACGTGCTCAGTTTGTTCAGTGTGGGTTACCGTAGGCATGCGGGTGATAAAAAGGCTACGGTCAACCGATGTTTTTTCTTTTTTGGTTGCTGTGTCTGCTGGCTGTCTGCTGACCAAGCCAATAATATGGCCCCAATAGGGCAGTGTGATGGTTTTCATGGCATATTCTCAATTAAAAAAGCGTCGTATGGAGATAATCCGTTGGCTGCCTCGTTATCGCTTGAACGCTTATTGAGCACTTGCTTCAAACAGCATGGTTCAAGCCAATAACGAATATACTGGGAGATCAGCTGACCGCCTCTGACTGCAAATGCGCAGACAGCTCAGGATAGCGATGCAGCAAGCGCGTCACCGCTACCAAACACGCATGACGCTCCATCTTGCCTGCAGAATGCGTGAAGGTGAACAATAGCGGCATGATAAGCGCGGCAAATGACGCGTCTGCCAAGCCCACATCGCGGAACGTCTCAATCAATGCCAGTTTGGCGTGGCTGGCGGAGATCGGCTTGATGGCGTTCAGCTGTGTTTGTTCCTCATCCGCTGCTTTCGAGCGGTGCGCGTCATGTGCAGCCTGATGCTCAGTTTTATGTTCATTGTTTTGAGCATTGCCCAATCTGCCAGGTGGTAACTCAAACAAACCGCGGCGCAGTAGCATCAGCAGCTGATTGATATCGGCGGGTGGGTTTGCGATCCAGTCGCTTGGTTGTGCGCCTTTGCGCTGATAGGTAGCGTGCTCATCAGAGGCGCTGGTCAATGCCGCGTCTTGGTCTTGATAGTCTCGCGTTGGTTGCCAGCTGTCAGAGATATGACGGGCCTTATAATGCTGCCAGAGCATGGTCACCGCCGCGTAACGTACTTCGCGGTCAGCGCTTTGGCTCAGCAGATACAGCGACTGGGGCTCTTGAAACTGCGGATGTCGCTGTAATACGTTCATACCAAGTTTGCGCGCCAATCGTTTTTTGCTGCCGATTAACGCATCTAGCATCGCCGTGTCCAATTGTTCAGCACGGATATGATAAGCATGGTTACTGGCTGAGGGTCTGCCAAGCAGGGCTTCTTGTAGCAGCTGTGTCACCTCGCTATAAGGCGATTCGGCCATTGTCAGCCACAGCTGCGCGCTGATAGACCAACTGGCCAGCTCATATTTGGTTAACAGTAGGCCAAAGTCTCGTAATGCCTGATCGCTGCTTTGTAACAAGGGAATGACCCGATCAGCACTAAAGAACGCGGCGGGGATAATGGCATTGGGATCCACAGGGCGATCGGTCAATGCCATACAAATCTGCTCATGGTGGTGGCTTAAATAGCTGATGGCAAACTCGCTGATGGGCGCGGCAGGGTCATCGGTGGCCATATTCCACAATGCTTGTGCGCCTGCTGCTGTATCATCCTCGGATGCGCTGCGCGTCTGACCACTGAGCATTTGCAAAAATGCGGTTTCAGAAATGATGGTTAATGTCGCCCCATCCGCGATCAGTCCTTCAGCCTTGAGCTGTTTGCTGCCTTTTCGCCCTGCACCATAGAACGGCGAGCCTTCATCACCAATCACCAGATAGTCCAGTTTACCATTGACCGCGCTGCTGATAGCGCCGCCAGCTGCTTTTACCAGTTTTTCGGCTTCACTGCGGCTCATGCTTTGCATTTTGCCCGTGAATAGATAGCGCTGACCAGACAAATCCACCGTGCTGCTGTCTGCACTTGGACTGTCCTCTGACTGAGCCGCGTCTGCTGCTGGTGCATCTATGGCAAAATCGGCTGGCAAGAACCCTTTATTCAGACAGTTAATGGCAAATGCCCGATCAGACGACTGCTCACTATGCGCCAATGTCATCAGCCAATCAAAGCCCAGCTGCGGCGTGGCAAAACGTCGCACATCGGACAGCCAGCCATGAACGGTATCTGCTAAGTACTCATCAAAGGTTAAATGCTGCTGCCACTGTTTTGTCGTATGAATGACAGACTCTTGATTATTGTTGTCACTGTATTCACTGAGATAGCTGGTGGTTTTTAGCTGGTTAATATCGGTGCTGGCATCCCAGTCAGGCTCATAAGCCAAGGCATGCCAATAAGACATCTCAAGTTGCTTGGCAGGTAAGACATCATCATCAATCCAATCAATGATGGTTTCTTGTGCGAGCGGGTGTAGCAGTAGATAATGCCAAACGTTGTGGTTAACTTGAGTCAAATCGATACGAGACAACGAGTGCAACACAAAGTCCATACAGCGCGTCGCCGTACGCTCATCACCGTTTGCTGTATCTAGCTGCACTGCTATGCGAATAAAGTAATCACTCCCCAGCTCTTGGGCGCTGTACAACTCAGGCAAGCGTTCGATGGCAAACTGTGTACTGTAGCGCTGATTGCTGGTTAAACGCTCAAAAAACCACTCAGGGGTCAGATCGCGGCGCGTAAAGTGTTTGCTTAACTGCTTGGCGGCGATGCTGTGATGGTATTGCGTCTCTAACAGCTGTCCCCAACCAGATACCCCAACGTCAGTAACGGGGTTGCGACTGATAATGATATCGATTGCAAACTGGCGCACAGGCGCTTGCTCTGAGAGTGCAAGACGCATCAGCTCGGCTAGTGGCAAGTCGGCGGCGTAGGTTTTGGCATAAGCGATGGCATACTGATACGCGGCGGGATACTCTGAATACAATAGCTTAAGTACCACGTCATGCAAGCCAAGCGCAGCAAATTTGGACTTCTCAAAATGCGGCGCCCCTTCGAGCAGCCAAACGATCAACTCATCACGCGCGCTACTGTGTGCGTAGCCTGCGGACAGATATTGAATGGTCGCGCAACTGACATCACGCAGTTGTATTTTAAAATCATGCTTGAGGCTATCGGTGGCAAACTGACGTACCGCTTCGTTTTTAGCGGTTGCCAATAATTGGATCAACGGTGTGCTGTCACGTTGCCACGCGTCCTTAAACGCACGGCCTTTTGCATCGAACAGCTTGCGCGGTGCTCGACCGTGAAAACGCGTGACCCCGTAGCTTAAGGTATTGTGAAAACAAATATGATTGAGCACCCAGCTGTTCATCTGTGCGATCTGACCGACGCTCATCTCTGTATCGACGCTGGCAAGTACTGCCGTTGCCGCTTCAATATAGCCGATAGGCATCTGCTGACCAAGCTTACGCAAATAACGCCAAGCGCGAACACTCATATAGGTCTTGGTGGCAAGACTGACGGGTGTGCGAGCCTTTTGATCAAAACGATGCAAATCAATTTTGGCAGTAATACAGGCAAACATCTCATAATCTTGCTCGTATTCTGCTGCCTTATAGATATACTTTATGCCTTTCCACATCCCGTAGCTTAGCGGTAGGGCATTGATCGCCTGTATGAGTATGGTTCTTGAGTAGGTACTGTTGTCTTGCCAAAGCGCGGTCAAAATCAGATGGATCTTATAGCGATCGGGTAATGGATAGACGCCTTCTTCGGCCTCTAACTTAGCAATCATCGCGACTCGCTGCGCGAACTGAACCTCATCAGGCTGTGTGCGAAATGAATAACTAAGAATCTTATGCAAAAATCGCTCAAAGGTCAGCTCATCATCGGGTATCGGCGACTTGGGTGGTGGATCAGGCTGCTGGGCCAATAAGCAAAGCTTGTCAACTAAGCTTGGATCTTGTACTTGCCAAGCATGCTGAATTTGTGCGAACGACAGACTCATAGGGGTACACCTTAATAGTAATACAGTCATCTAATCATATTTTTCACCTATAAAAACGCATCTAAATAAAAATATCAAGAACTTTTGTCAAGCCAAGATGTATTAAACGACATTTTGTGTCGCACAAAAAACATTATGTATTGATGCGTCAACAGATGTCGCATTGATGATGAAAATAAGCATTATTTGATAAATATGATTTGACAGTGCTGATAGCGCTGAGGCACAATAACCGTGTTGTGAGATTTAGCGTTTCGCCGTTATCGGTGAAGGACGATGCAGCGTCGTCCACGAGTGAAGCCAATACATTTTACACAAGGAAGACTGTTTCAGTCCTGCTAATACCTAGGTAGTGCCCCTAGTGTCATTAGCTCGCTGGCGCAACCACGCAATCGTGGTTGAGCTAATGCACTAGGGGCACTACCTAGGTGCAGTCCAGTGAGTCTTCCATGTACCCGGTTATGAGGTAGATAACACAACATCATGCTTGCTGCTATATTTGTTAAATATCAAGTATATATCTAGTTAGTAGGCACACAGCAATACCCAATCGGAGTCGATCTGTTTACGCAGGTCGGCTCCGATTTTTTATGGGTGATGGTTTTATCATCAGCTTGTAGTTATGATATTTTTAATAACTAAAGTTTATTATTAAGTGTACATTAATATTTATGAGTAGATGATCATGTTTAAGGTGAGTAGGGCGGCGAATACGTCAGATACGTTTATCCAGCAGATTTTGATATTAAATATGATGTAATGGTCTGAGTGAGACTAATAAGGAATAAAGGTCATGTTTGACATCATCAAAGACTGGCGCGAGCAGCGTATATTGGACAATAGTGAATTTACCCATGAGGACTGGTCGCGAGCAGCTGAGCGTATCGTCATTCTCGATAGGCTAAACGAGGAGGAGAGACAGCGTTTATTTGATTTGGCGACCTTGTTTTTGGATGATAAGTCTTTTACAGGGGCGCAAGGGTTTGAGATCACTGATGTGGTCAGGCAGTCTATCGCACTACAGGCATGCTTGCCTATCTTAAATCTAAGCCTTGAGTGGTATAGCGGCTGGTCATCTATCATCATTTACCGCGGCTCATATAAAAGCAATCAAACCACCATGGATGAGTTTGGTATCGTCCACGAGGGCAGTCAGCACCGTAGCGGTGAAGCATGGCAACGCGGCCCTGTGATACTGTCATGGAAAGATGCCAAACACTCAGGTGAGCGTGATGGTCATAATGTGGTGATTCATGAGTTTGTCCATAAGCTCGATATGATGAATGGCCGCGCCAATGGCTTTCCGCCCATGCAGCCCGATATGGATCCTACGCGTTGGACTGATATTATGACCCGTGATTTTGAAGATTTTCAAACCCACCGTAAATCAGGGCTAGATCGCTATGGCGCGACCAATCCAGCGGAGTTTTTTGCAGTGCTGAGCGAGGTTTTTTTTGAAACGCCGCAAAAGCTGGTTGATGCCTATCCAGATATTTATGAGATTATGGTGAAGTTCTTTAAGCAACGTCCACTTCAGTCAAAATAATGAGTTTGATAGTATTCCCTAAAATGAATATATGGCTATAAAAAATAAAAAGGGCAGTGCTTTATAGAGGGCACTGCCTTCTTGTTGAATCAATCAGGGGTTGGAATAAATACCTACACCGTCCATTGGTCGTTAATAACCGCGACCAAATACTGCGTGCCTTGATACTCATCAAATACCAAGCGTAGCACCCGCCAGTCCATACCAGCGTATTGCTCAGTGCCTTTATGATAAAACTCTACCACCTCTGAGTGTGGGTATATGTCTTTTAAGTTATTAATAGAATTGCCATTATTGGTGGTTTTGTTGACACTGATAGCGGCATCATTATACGTTTTGCCATCGACCCAAGTCTCTAAATATGTCGGTAGCGGCGTGACAAGCAAGTCACCAGTACCGTCTTGTGCGCCCCATGTAAAGCGTATATTGGATTGCTGTAGATACTGTGCATATTGGGCGCGGCTAAAGACTTTATCAGACTCAGGACGAATATAGCCATACATGGAAAAACCTACGCCACGTGTGGGATGAATGTCATTAGCGATACTCGCAAAATCCTTGTTAGACAAGGCTTGCTGTATACGTAACGCTTGTTGTCTGAGGGTTTTTTGGCTGCTCTGAGTCGTAGCCTGGCTTGTAGGATTACTGGTTGATTGAGACATCGTATCGCTAATACTCGTGGTCGCTTGACAACCAGTCATCGTAACAGCGAGCAGCAAAAGGCCAGTAGACATCGATGGTGTAGGGTTTCTCTCAAAAAAAACAGGTAATCTCATAACAGCATCCTTATCATAAATGGCAATAACCATCAGCGCACCATATCAGCGAAATGTAAGCATCATTTTGGCAACTCAACCTGAATGATACGATAAGACAGCAGAGTCTTAATAGGGCTATGATGTAATAGATTTAATATTAATAATATCAATCTTGTAGAGTAAAAATGCCAACTAAATCGCTAGCTTATTTATTGATCACAGGACTGTTAACCATAAGTCTAACGACGGTCAGTAACGCCCATGCAGAGATAAAAAAATTGTCTCAGCCATATGCCGCGATGAAAACCGCAACCATCAATAAGATGTACCAACAAGATATTGATAATGAGGGTATGAATAACCCTGTAATTTTGCAGCAGTATGCCAATGATGATTTACTAGCAGCCATGCAGCTTGAGCAAGATTATTTTGATAAACATCAAATGTCCTGCCATGTCGGCTATGATGTGCTGTGGGATTCTCAAGATCCTGATTATACGCAAGATAAAAAATTTTCGGTGACTGATAAAGGCTTGGTTCAAGTCAGCTTGGCGCAAGGCAGCGATATTTATTATAAGCTGTCGTGTACTGATGACAATTGCCAAGTTGCAGATGTGCTCTTAGACGAAGATGGCAACACTTTGCGCAATCATTTGCTTGAAGCGTGTCGTTAGTAAAACATTGACCAGTTATTAAAAGTTTTGCAGCTAAGTGTCAGATATAGATTATATATATAAAATCTATGGTATGAATGGTTATTGAACTCAGAAGTAAAAGCGTTCGTATGTTTTCGCATAATGTATATTATGTTAAATAAATAGTGTTAGATGATATGCTCATGAGTCTGTGCTTACATCACACACAAATGTCTTTTTAGAAAATCCAGCTTAGCCATTCTCTACCTTTGTTTTAATTGACTAGCCTGCCCTTGCTGTACCGTCTTTGATTCTAACTTTGAATGTGAGCGACACATAGTGTCGTCTTATATCTTTTTAATGACCATTGCTCAACTAAAATAGTTTATTATCATTTCTAAAGATCGTGACAACGACGATAATAATTATTTAGGAGCATGAAATGACTGAGCTGACCACCGCGGCAAGTGAAGCGATGAAATCAACAAAAAATACTATCAGTGACGTCGCGATACCAAGCAATCAATTCAACTGGTCAGCCAAAAATAAAAAATTACTGGCCAACTACACGGCCAACCCTTTTCAGCACGCATTGGCGCTTAAGCCAGATGAGAATGCAAACTCTAGCCTGCCCATACTCGCAACAGATATAACCGACAAGCCTTTAACTTCAACACAAGAAAAATGGCTTGTGATGGCGAATAACTGGATGACGGAGACAGATGATAATTTTACTGATTATCAGGCTTATGCTAATGAATGGAATAGTTTATATGAGCATTGCGCGCAAGATGAAGATGTCTATAAAAATGAAAGCGGTCTTTTCAAATATTTATCGACTGATTTATTTGAAGATATATTGGCACAACGACTATTTCCTAGATTGTCAACATCTAAAAAAATCAGCTTTATCGCGCTGCGAGAAGACTCCAAAAAACTAGCTTCAGAGCAACTTGTAGCGCTCTATCGTAAGACATTACGTTATATACAAGCTTTGATTCATCAGTTGAAGATAGATAATCCTTGCGCCTATCAGGACTTATACCAACGCCACAATCAATTGCAGCCTGAAGTAAAGGCTCTGTTATTCTGTGCGGATATCGCCTACCCTCATCAGTCATTCTCCAGCAGTAAATGTAGTCATGGCTACTACCCCCGTGCTCTTTATTTGCACCATACCGATAGTACGCAAGCGAGTATATTCTCGCAAGCCTATTATGACGCGATATCGTCTAGCGACTATAAGATGGCTGACACCTTATTACCGTTGCTAAAATTTATTGCATCGTGTGATCAAGCTGGTATGCCTCAGCTGATTGTTGATTTATTGGGTGAGATGCCACTGCTACAAAAACGAAATCGGCAACTATTTAAGGTGTTAGAGGATTTTGATCATGAACTGTATTTAGAGTGGCTTATTGAAAATAGTATTTATCCAGCAGTTGCCAAACCGTTATCGCTATGGATGAAGCGCCACCCTATTTTAACCATTAGCAAATTGTCTGGTGTGCTCAATGACAATCACCATCTTTTATCAGGTTATCCTGACTTCTCTAGCATGACCAAGTTATTTATCCAACAAAACCATTATTTTGATAAGCCAAAATTCGATAAATTAAGCCGTGACAAAGCATATCTTATCCAGTTATTCACTCATATGTGTGCTGACTTGCGAGCCGCGCACCCAGAGCAATTCACAGCGTTAAAAACCGTGGTTGCAGCTCAAAATTTGACCTATTATTCTAGCGTTATTGCGCCTATATTTTCTGAAGTAAGCCGTGTTGAAATTGGTGATAGCAATACCGCTATTGAGGACCAGCTTACGGATGAAAACTTAGCACAAATCTCAAAATGGCTAATCACGCCGCCGTGGCTGCATAAAGCGTATCGCTTGCAAGCACCTAAATATGCCAACCATATTACTTTAGCCTTATTACCTAAGCCTGTTTTTAAATCAGACGGTAGTAAACTACCGCAAGCTCTATTAGATAATCTGATAGGGATTTTGCATAAATCCGACCTGAAATCATGGATCAATCCTTTAACGGATGACGATATTTTGCAGATATTAGCACCCTTTACGCGCGACTCACTAAACGTGCTGGGGCTGGCGCTATGGGGTATGGGGATACGTGAGCCGTTAGCATGGCTAATGAATGAGGATGCCATTCCCTTTATTCATAAGTATATCTTTGATAACAAAGGCGCTAGAAATGATACAGACGGATGTCGATTATTGATTCGTATGCTGACAGCCAGTATCAAGCTGTGGTACGACCCCAACACCAATCTTGCCGCTGAACGCATTGCTTTTGATGCTCATATCAGCGCCGTACTAGAGGAAATGGTTTATCAGTTATATAAAGGTAAGCCACGCTTTCGTGTCTTAGTTGGACAAATGTTCGATGAAATAAGTGCCCTCACAGGTTTTAGTATGCGTGAGCTTGTCGATTTGGCTGTTCCTACGTTTGGCTTTAATGAGCATGGTGAACGGATATTTCATTTAGATGCGGCAGGAGACAATGTGCTGATTGTACGTCTGGATGCGCATTTGTCTCCACTACTATATGACCGTGAGGGTAATATACTTAGCCGCTTTCCTAGTGCAAAAAAAGGTGATGACAAAGCCCGCTTTAAGCAAGTCAGTACCGATATCAAAGCACTAAAAAGACAGCTCACTGCACTATATAAAACCCTCAACGCTGAATTTACCATAGACTTGCACCAAGGGGTTCACCGTTCGATGCGCTTTATGCTGACTGGGTTTTTAAAGCACCCTATCCTAAGATGCTACGGGCAGACGTTGTTTTGGTCATTGAATAACCATGCTGGGCATCATTCTCGTTGGCGAAACTGGCATATCGCGGATACCTTTATCGTGACCGATGACAACGCATTGATGACTATTCATTATAAAGAATATAGCGATAAGCAACTCAAGCAGTGGCAAAAGGCTGGTAAAACGGTCGTCCTCACCCACCCCGCTTATTTGTCTGAATCTGACCATCTTGCTGCCAATCATATGCTATCAGATTACGCCATCGCCCAACCGATTGGGCAAATGGGCTTATCTTGCTTGCGTCCGAATGCTGACGAGATAAGTTCAAATAAAATTACCCGTTTTAATGGACAAAGCTTTGCTATAAACGCTTTAAAACAAAATCTTAATAAAATGGAACATAACTTCTCATCCATCACGGAGGTCAGCGACACTGTTATAAATAAGGCCGGATTGGTCTATGGGTTATCAAATGAAACCAGTCAAAGGCTTACGGATCCTGAGCGCTTTAAAATAGAATTTTGTCACGCAGTGCCTGAATATAGCTATTGTGCAGAGACGAACGAAAGAACCTACTTTGGTTATCTAGACACTCCTGTACAAATACAGCCTATCGACATTACGGATAAAAATCCCATCAAGCTCAGTCGCTTGTTGCACGCTATCACTGTGTCAGCTCAATAAAAACCGTAAGCCAATAGTTAGTACTGCTCATCTCAAATAAATATCATAGGACAGCCATTGTGACTCGTAGATCAGTTTTTTCTAAACTAGACTCAAAAACGCCTACCAATCAGTTTAATTGGTCCGCTCGTCATAAAGAAATACTAGCAGAATATAAAGCCAATCCTTTTCAGCATGCATTGGCACTTAAGCCAGATGAGAATGCAAACGCTAGCCTGCCCATACTCGCAACAGACATAACCGACAAGTCTTTGACTTCAACACAAGAAAAATGGCTTACACGAATAAATGAGCTTTGCGTTAAGACGGATGATGATTTTGCTGAGACTATTCAAAGCTGTGTTGAAGGCTGGTATGATTTAGATAAGCAGTGTAAAGAGGAGGAAGATACATGTTATCGTGATGCTGGTTTAGCATATTTATCGACTTATCATTTCAGTAAAATAATTCCACATCAGCTCTTTCCTAGATTGTCTTTATCTAAAAAAATCAGCTTGTTTGCTGTTCAAAGACTTTATGGAAGCTTGCTTAGCATTCCAATAGATTATCAATGTACCTTACGTTATATCCAAGCTTTTATCCATCAGTTAAAAACAGATGATCCTCACGCCTATCAAGACTTATATCAGCGCCATCACACATTTCACCCTGAAATATTGCCTATATTCTTTTTTGCAGATACTCCCTACCTACAAGAGTCTCTACATTGTTCTCCCCTAATTCATGGCTGCTCCAGTGATGATAGTGATCGTGCTGTAAGAGCATTGTTTTTGCATCATACAGACAGCAGCCACGCTCAGGTATTTACGCAAGCTTATCACGCTGCTATAGACTCTCCTGACTATAAAGTTGACGATATCTTACTGCCTTTATTGCACTTTATTGCCTCTTGTGAGCAGGCGAGCGCGCCCGAACGAATTGTTAATTTGTTAGAAAAATACCAACTAAAGCAAAAAAATAACACCCACTTATTTGAGGTATTAGAAGATTTTGATCATTCTTTATATCTGGAGTGGTTGATTGAGCATAAAGACTATTTGGAAGTGTCTAACCCGCTACGCTCATGGGTCAATCGCTACCCTACTCTCACCATCAATAAGCTGATAGCGGAGCTAGATGCCAATCATCAAAAGCTCATGAGCTTTCCTGATTTTTCAGTCATGACTAAGCGTGAAATTGATGATGACCATTCTATTCGTATTCAGAAAAAAGATTTTGATAAGTTAAGCATAGAATATAACTACTTAATCCAACTGTTAACGCATCTATGCGCAGATCTAAAGAGAACAAAACCTGAGCAGGTTGCGCAATTACAGAGCGCGATTGCAACGCAAAATTACATCTATTATGACGCTGTGATTGCGCCTATTTTATTCAAGGCCGATCAAGTTGAAATCGCGGATCATAGCATACCTATAGAGCAGCAGCTTACAGATGAGTATTTAGCACAAGTTTCAAAATGGTTAATAACACCGCCGTGGGCGCATCAAGAACACTGTTTGCACACTCCTAGGTCGACTGAACATATCGTTGTCGATTGGTTGACCCGAAAGCACCGATTGCAAATATTTAGGTTACCTGAGCACATCGTTATAGATTTATTACCCAAGCCTATTTTTAAATCAGATGGTAGCGAGCTGCCACTACCGTTATTTGAAAACCTAATCGGTATTTTGTATGAGTCAGATTTTAATGGGTGGCCAAAGCCTTTGACTGACGATGACATGTTATCGCTATTAACGCCTTTTACGCGTGACTCGTTAAATGCTCTGGGTCATGCACTGTGGAATCTTAAGATTGGTCATCCATGGGGATGGCTGATGAACGAGGATGCCGTGCCCTTTATTCATGCATATATTTATGAACATAAAAGCATATATGAATATAAAGCAGAAGAAATTCATGGAGACAGCTGTGCGCTACTTATTCTTATGTTAGTAGCTAATGTCAAGCTGTGGTATAGCGTGAATGATTCGTCAAAAGGCCTTGAGTTTAGCACTCACGTTTGTAGTGCCTTAGCAGAACTGTTTTATCAAATAGATAGAAGCAAAGCATTCTTTCGCGATATCGCAAAAGCTGGCTGTGTCGAGATCAGTGATATGACAGGATATGCGCTTTATGAGTTACGTCATTTGATAATCCCTACATTAGGTTTTAATGATATTAGCGAGCAGATATTTTATTTGGATGCAGCAGCAGAGAAATGGCTTATTGTCCGTCTTGATAGCCATTTGTCACCGCTACTTTATGACCAAACAGGGACGCCGCTTAAGAGTTTCCCTCGAGCAAAAAAAGGTGATGACAAAACCCGTTTTAAACAAGTCAATAAAGACATTAAAGCATTACAAAGACCCTTAGCGACACTATACAAGCGCTTAAATACTGAATTTACTAAGGATTTGGCGCATGGTTTCAAGCGCTCAGTGCGCTTTATGTTGAACGGGTTGTTACAGCACCCTATTCTACGGCTGTATGGGCAAACCCTGTTTTGGTCGTTGGTTACACCCAAGCAGTTTAATAGAAAAAAGCCAAACATCATTGACACCTTTATCATGACTGAGGATCAGGTATTGATGAATGTACATTACGAGCCGTATAGCGATAAGCAAATACAGCAGTGGCTTGATGAGGGTTATACAGTGGTACTGACCCATCCAGACTACTTGTCTGTCGCCGACTACGAGGCAGCCTGCGAGATGCTGACAGACTACGGTATTGCTCAGCCCATTAAGCAAATAAGATTGGCGCGCTGCTCACAATAATACGGATAATAAACTCAGCATTTTATAAAAACACTACTTTAAAGGACAATCATCATGAATCGTCGCCCAACCTTTCCCAAATTTGAAATGACCCGCCTGCCCGCGCCAGAGCAGGCTGTGATGCCAGAGAATGCCCAGTATAGAGGTGATACGGCATACTCCATACGACAATTTGAAGAAGACCGAGCAAGAATAAAAAATGAGCTACCACAAGAGATATTCGTCTACTATGACAATGCAGATTTTACTTATGCGATGCAAGTCTATACTGGCTGGAATGAACTACAGAAAAATTTAGCGCTATTGATGATAAGACCCAAAGCGATTGAGCGTATATATGAGGACTATCAAAAGACTCAAAACTTGGCAACCTCAAAAGTCGTAGATGTGGAGAATGAGCAGACAAGTAGCCAATTAGTCACTATAGAAAAGACAGATTTTGTTTTTGATGATTTTGATAACGAATGTGGTTATTTGTCTGACAAGATATATATTTTAAACCACTATATGCCATATGCCATTCGTTTGGCTATCTGGCAACTATTAACTACAGATTTTCTTACATTAAGTTCAGACTGGAAAGTAAGTACATTGGGAGACGGGGTATATGATTTATTAATAGACTATCCCAAGCAAGGGTTTGATGTTGCTATAAATTTTTTATCCCTATTTCACCAATATCGCGTTTATATTTTAACTATATGTCAACATTTAGACAGTTATATCTGTGTGCCATATGTCGTGGCTGGAATGAATGCTAAAACCAGCCGATATTATGAAGCGCGCGCTTTTTTATATCACTACCCTGAAACCTTTTATAACGAGATGATCTATATCTTATTTACTAAGCCTACTAATGACTGGTACAAAGAGGCGCAGAAAAACGCCAAAAAGCTCTTGCAGTATATGATTGATAATAAAGCACATAGATTCGATTACCTCACTCAATTACGTGCAGCTATCAACCGCTATGATGCCGACGATGCCAACCTTGATAGCACCGCACTCTCTGATTTTCTTGGTCAATATATTGACAATCACCAGCAAATCACACAAGAAAAACAAGCACTGGCCGATGCACAAAGCACCATAACAATGGTCATAGCAGAAGAAATAGCGACCAACGATGACGGTATCCCGCAGCCTTTACTAAACACTGACTGGCAAACGCAAACCCGCAAACGCAAGTTTGAGCTGGATGAAACCATTTGGAACAAAGAAGCAGAAATGAGCGCTAGTAAGCAAATACCGATACTAGCGGCACTGACCCCGCCTATCGTAGCCAGCAGCAACCAGCCTTTACCGATGCACGCTTTTGAGCAGTTGCTACTGATGCTCAAACTAAGTACAGAGGACAAGCCTATTGCAGCCTTAGCAGAGGTCTTGCCTGCCTTTACCAGCGAGTCGTTGGCACATTTAGCCAATGAGTTATGGGATGACTATATAGGAAATCGGGTATCAGGCGGCTATTTTGCACGCTTTTCAGAGTATGACCAACGGCTTTGCGGTATCTTTAATACCAAAAACAAGTGGTTTATAACCGCGTCAGCATGGATGGCTGATGAGACGTTAGCAGATAAAGTTTGGCACCTTATGAAAGACTATGAGTCCGACAATCATGTGCGCTCATCAATACTACACAGCTTCAAAGTGTTATCCGCACTTGCCAGCACCTATCCTGATAGTAAGCGCGGTGATACAGCGCTCAAGATGTTGATTAAAATCAGCAATAAGGCACGCTCAACGCTCAGACCGCATGCTCAAAGTGCGCTAGAGGATTATGCTAAACGCCTTGATCTGAGCCTAGAGGATTTGGCAGAGCGGCTATTACCTGACTTTGGATTGGATGTGCGCGGTACTAAAATCATTGACTACAACCCATCAGTAGCAGACTCGCGCAAGCTCGCCGTATCGCTCACGCCTGAGCTAAAATTTGCTTATCAAGATGAGACAGGCAAGTCGTATAAAAACCCACCCAAAGCGCGTGAGGCAGATGATGACAATGCGGTAAATGCGTTTTTAAGTCAACACAAAAATGAGAAAAAAGAGCTGCGCGGTATCAGCAACGACTTACCAAAATCGCTAGAAAAAATGATGATAAAACAACGTACAGTCAGCTTAGCCGACTTTATGACCTATTATGTGCATCAGCCCGTCATGACGGTATTAGCACAAAGGCTGTTGTGGCAAATACAGATCGCGGACGCAGAAAATAGTGAGGCTGGCAAGCAGCAAACGTTTCGCATCAGTGAAAGTTTAGAGCTATTAGATAGCGAAGATATGCCGCTCAGTGGTACTGAGCTTACTGATGCTCACATTTGCTTAGTGCATCCAATACATCTATCTGCAGCAGACCTCCAGCAATGGGCGCAAGTATTTAGCGATTATGAGCTGGTACAGCCGTTTAGCCAATTAGCACGTCCGCTTTATTATCTCACCGATGAAGATAAGGCAGCAGGAACCATACATCGGTTTGATAAGGTGCACTGGGCGATGGGCAGCCTAATTGGGTTGGGCACTGCCAGTAAAGGCTGGAACACGCTTTCTTATAGTGGCGGCAGATGTGATGGGTTTGCTAAAACAGTCAACGGCCATGCGCTGTCGATTGCCTTGTACGACAGCTTTCGGCTTGGCGAACCCGTATCTGCGGATGATAAAGGCTACCCTATTGACGAGATTCGCTTCCCAAAAGACATTGATGCGCTGACGGCCAGTGAGTTTATACGCGATATCGATGCGATGGCGCGCGTGTCGTGATGAGCCACAATACTGTGCAAAGATTATGACTTAAAATAATTATCATTTAACAAAGGCAATATCATTATGACCATTAAATTTAACTTTCCTAAGCTGGCCCTCACCCGCCCAAAGACACCCGAAACCATCCATTTTCCTGCGGATTTCAAGAGCAAAGCAGAGCTTGAAAAATTAAATAGCAGTGAATACGTTATAAACAGAGGCAAACAAGACATTATTCGTCTTTTGAGCGAAGTGGAAGAAAATGTATTTCCGCTATACGATACTAAAGCAGATTCTCGTGTTGGCACAGAGCGTATAGCTTATGCAAAAGCGGCACTACCGAATTGGAAGGATCTACATCGTAAGTTGGCCGTACTTTGTATCAAACCACAATCCGTTGACCGTATTGTCAGCGAATATGAACAGCTAACTACAGAAAACCGTAAGGGCGCAGGTATTCACGCTGTGAACATTGATACATCTGATTATCTAAGCGTATCTCCTTATAACGCTAAAACTTACAACCTATGGTCTATTGTAGACCAACTACCACTAGAGATTCGTTTGTCTGTTTGGGGTACTTTTCCAGACAAATGGGGGTCTGATTGGATGACTGTCGCAGATGGGATAAAAGAGGCGATTCGTGAGGCGCTCTGTGATGCAGGTGGGCGCCGTGAATTCGGTGTAGAGATTGCTCAGGTAGGGTTAGATCGACTCATTGACCAAATAAACAAAAATATAATTAACGCAAGCGCCAGACGTAAGTATATAGCCGAAAAGGATGCTACAGCCAATGTTAGAGACTATGTTTATCGTTTAAGTGACATTGTCAACAGTATAATAATGGTGCCTTATATCATTGACGGACTCAGTCTAAAAAAAGAGCAAGGACGTGCTCTCAGATTCGTAAATAGTTTTCCTGAAACCTTTTATGATGAGCTGCTTTATTTATGTTGTGCTGATCTCACTGCCGCTGATTATCCTTGTGGTAACGAAACTTCTAAAAAAGCGCACCAAGCGTATCAAGCAAAAGCGCGTAAAGTGTTCCGTTGGCTCATCGACCCAATCCGTGTTGATAAAAGCCATCTGCCAGGCTTAGCCGCGGCAGCACGTCGTTATCATGACGACAGTAATGAAGAAAATGGCACTCACCAAAATAAAGTCGCGCTGACTGAGTTTATGCAGCGTTTGGCCACGCTGTATAAAAACGAGGTGGATAAACGCCTACAGACCCAAGATAAGCTAGCCTCTGCCATGGATTTGGCTGCCTCAGCCCCCAGTCAATTGCTCAGTGATACTGATGATGAGGGCATACCTACTGTATTAAACACGACTGATTGGCAGAAAAAAACAGGCAAGCGTACGTTTCAACTTGGACGGCATACAGATGGCGAAGAGCTATTAGCCGCCTTAACAGCGCCTATTATCGAACGCACAGGACGGCCTTTACCATCCGCAGCATTCGAGCAGCTACTACTGCTACTCAAATACAGCGAAGTAGACAAGCCTATCATAGCGCTACTACAAGCGTTGCCTGCATTTACCGAGACCTCACTCGTTCTGCTGGCACGTGAGCTACGCGAGCGCTTTGCCAATGAGCAGTATTTCAGTAAGCATTACTTGTGGTACGTCACGGCCTCGATTTGGCTACCAGACCCACGCTATGCAGCCGACTGCTGGGCATGGACAAAACAACATCAAAACAATATGCAACGCCGCACAGCTATCAAACATAGTATCAATGTATTGGCTGCCATCGTGGCTCAGTCTCCTGATTCAGAACGCGTCAATAACGCCTTGGCAACCTTGGTGGCCATTAGTAACAAGATGCGCCCAGCCATACAGCGGTATACCAAAGCGCAGATAGACAAGGGTATCGCTAAGTTAGGTGTGCCGCTTGACACGTTGATCGATCGGTTGACCCCGCACTTTGATTTAGATCAGCGAGGGTGTAAGGTACTTGATTATCATCCGCAACGGACAGATTCACGTAAATTGACCCTGCAATTGACCCCAGAGCTGAAATATCATTTCAGTGATGACAAAGGAAAAGTCTTTAAAAATCTGCCCAAGCCACGTGTGCAGGAGGACAGTACATACGTCAACACCCTGATTAAAGACACTAAGAATGAGCTAAAACAACTGCGCCAATTAAGCATAGATTTGCCTAAGTTTTTACAAGAATTAATGATAAAACAGCGCACCATACCCCTAGCTGATTTTATGAAATATTACGTTGAGCATCCTGTTATGAGCCTATTTACCCAGCAGTTGCTATGGCAAATAGATATCAATGATGAGCAGCAGTTATTTAGAGTCAGTGAAAGCCATGAGCTATTGGACGTGAATGATGATCTGTTAAAACCTGATGATTTGATTAACCAAGCAGCGCAGGTAGTCCTAGTGCATCCCATCACCATAAGCCAAGACAGCCTCAAACAGTGGTCGCAAGTGTTCAATGATTATGAGTTGATATCACCTTTCCCGCAACTGAGTCGCCCTTGTTATTATCTGAATAAGTCCGAGCAGCAACACCAAGTTATCAATCGATTTAATGATAAAAATTTCGCGACGGGTAGCTTTATAGGTCTTGCCAGTAGAGGCTGGCATAAGCATCAAGCGGATGCTGGTTATTGTAATGGCTACAGCGCCGAAATAGGTGGTAGTGATTTTACTATTGAGTTCTTTGAAGGGTATTCACCGACTGGAGGCGTGCCTACAGATGATGAAGGGCAGAGCCTTGAACCGATTAAGCTAAGTGCTGATATGTCTGAGGTAGTGATTAGCGAAATCATTTACTTGTTTGATGTCATGCCGTCTGTTTAACCTTTAATAATCGCTTAATCCATAAAACCGCCTATTAGGTAGCCCCTTATGTCTAACAACCGTTCAAAAATGAGTCAAAAAACGACTCATCAATCCATACAGCGCCCACCTGCTGATATTCTCTATCAAGAGGAGCTGGCAACCATCATCGAGTCAGAACAGGCGGCTAAAGGCAAATCAGGCAATACCCCGCCTCGCCCTATGCCTGCTGGCTGGCAGATGTCTATGCTGGGGGTGCGTGATTTTATCTTAGGCAATACCCGTCTTGGTATTGAACCGAAGCTCGTCTGTCCACCAAGCTTAATCGAGCGTGCGCTGGTTACGCTAGCCAGCCAACGCGCTCTACTGCTGGTGGGTGAACCTGGTACAGCCAAATCCATGCTGTCAGAGCTGCTCGCTGCAGCGATCAGTGGCAATGCGGCCTTGACAGTCCAAGGGAGCGCAGCGACCAGTGAAGATCACATTCGCTACGGCTGGAATTATGGCTTATTGCTGAACGAAGGCCCCAGTATGAAAGCCCTTGTACCTTCACCCATGATGCGCGGCATGCTTGAGGGAAAAATCGTCCGCTTTGAGGAAATCACTCGTTGTCCGCCCGAAGTACAAGACAGCTTACTCTCTATCCTCTCAGAGCGCTTGCTGATGGTGCCAGAGCTGTCAGGGTTTGATGATGGCAGCAGTACGGTCTATGCCAATGCAGGCTTTAACGTGATTGCGACTGCCAATACGCGTGACAAAGGCGTTAACGAGATGTCTGCTGCCTTAAAGCGCCGCTTTGCTTTTGAGACGATATTTCCGATTGCGCATATCAACGACGAAATGCAGTTGGTTAAACGTCAAGTGAACCGCTTATTGGCCGAACAAAATCTCGACATCACGCCATCTGATGAGGTGGTAGATATCTTAGTCACGCTATTTCGAGAGCTGCGTTCTGGCATCAAAACCTCTGGCAATGCGGTAGAAAAACTCTCTACAACCTTAAGTACCGCAGAAGCAGTCAGTGCGGTACATGCCGTAACGTTGCATGGTTATTATTTACGCGGTGATGCTGGCACGCCTGCCGATATTCTCAACGCTATTTTAGGGTCTGCCATTAAGGATGATGCCGATGACAAACAAAAACTGCGCCGTCATATCGACCATCACATCAAAGATAGAGCTGGTAGCGGCTGGCAAGCGCTCTATAACTCGCGCTTAGCATTATTTGAAGTATAAAGACATATAAGCTACAAAATATGGTAATGGCTAAAAATATAGCTAACAGTGAGGTTGTAAACAGCAATGATGACGGATGATTATATGGATAGCGATAGTGGCAGTATTATTGATGAGGCATTAGCACAATTATCACAGTCGGCAACGCTCACTACTGTACCTGCCTGTCCACCTAACCTACATTTCATAGGCATCCGTCATCATAGCCCAAGATGTGCCACCATGGTCAAACACTGGATCAGTGAGCAACGCCCTGATGTGGTATTGATAGAAGCGCCAAGCGACATAAAACCCATGCTCGCCCAGCTATTATTACCCCATACGTTGCCCATTGCCCTGTTTAGCTATCGGCAGGAGCGACGATTTGAGCATGTAGACGGCGCTGCTTTAGATGATGGCGTGCAAGGTAGCCATGACCCATCAAACGTGACGCCTGATAGGGATTACCACGGCGATGTACAGACAGCGCAAAGCTGGTTTCCTTTGTTATCGTTTTCTCCTGAGTGGGTCGCGATGAAAAGTGCCCATGCACTGGGTGCTGCTATAGATTTTATTGATTTGCCGCATTGGCGTTATCGAGCGCAGCATAGCCATCAGCAGGCGGATGCGGATATGGATGGTGTGAATGCACCTAGGCACAAAGATCGTTATGCCCAAGTGATGAGACGCCTCTTACATATCACTGGCTGTGACAATCAGGATGCACTGTGGGAGCGGTGGTTTGAGAGTGCGCCGACTGCTATGGCAGCCAAGCGCCTCGACCACTATTTTAATCTGTTGCGTGCAGATGACAGTGGCTCGGATGAAGACCAGTGCCGTGAGGGATATATGGTAAGCTGGGTGAGCCATCACCTCGCCAATACGCCAGCTGCCAAAATATTGGTGATATGCGGTGGCTGGCACGTTAATGGTATTAAACGATTGTTAGCCGCACCCACTAAGGCATTAACAGCGCCGCTTAGCCCTGATGACTCAGCACCTAAGCCTGTAGCAGCTCAGTATCCAGTTCCCGACCTAGACGACTATCTCACCCAATATCTTGCTACCAAGCAGTCGACTGCGCCTACTCTTCAGCCAGACACCAAAACTAACGAAGAAACTACCCATATTGTTGCTCAAGGTAACTATCTTATCCCTATTGGTTTTACCGCTGTGGAGCGTCTAACAGGGTATGCTGCTGGCATGCCGTCACCGCAGTATTATCAATGGTTATTTGATGCCGATATGCAAGCCAATATTGCCTTTGAAAAAGCGATGATCGCCATCACGCAATCTATCAGAGCTGCCAAACAACCATTATCAACCGCCGATTTAATCGTGTGGTCGCAGGCGAGCCACAACTTAGCTGCGCTGCGCGGGCTGGATCATCCGTATCGGCAAGAGTTGCTGGATGGTATGCTAAATGGTCTTGTTAATGAGGCCTTAAGCTTACCGCCGCCGTGGTCGTCATCTCGATTGGCAGATCACCACTTTAATCATGAGCTTAACGCTCGCGGTGATGATTCTGGTTACGATATTGATGTACATATGAGAGCGCTTTACCACCAAGACCACCCGTTATTAAAACGGGCTCTCGCAAGTTTGACAGGCACGCAGCGGGGCGTATTGGCACGGGACAATCCTGCACCGCCGCTACTTGACTATGTTGAGCATTATCTTGCCAGCCTTGATGACTCGCGCACTATGGTGCCAACAGCAGTACCGCGCCGCCTAACGCTTAGCTACCGTCACGAGTCTGAACGTCTGTGTTTATATGCGTTGTGGCAGTTGAAAGTCTTGGGGGTGTCGAGTGTGTCACTGCTTGCCTCAAAAGCCAGTCTGGCGGCCTTTAATTCGACAGCGTCATCACCAGCGTCAAAATCACCCGCCTCCACCCTAGCAACCGCAAGCGAGCGCTGGCAATTACACCAAAACAGTCAGTGGGAAGTTGAGCTTATCGAAGCCAGCCGTTTTGGTACGACATTGCATGAAGCCAGCAAAGCAGCTCTGATGGAGCAGCTGACCCATGCCAAGTACCTAGCAGAGGCAAGCGAAAAAATAACGGTTATCAGTCGTGTGCTGACGCAAATGATTCAGTGCGGCTTTAGCGAGTCTATTGGGATATTGACCACGAAACTAAAGCTGTTGCTATGGGACATCAAAGACCGTAGCGTCGTGAGCCAACTGGGAAAAACCCTTATCCATCTGATGCGGCGCGGTTTTTATGGTCATGATATCGAGGCATTATTGGCCGCACCTTTTATCACGGTGATTGAACGCTTGCTATGGCTATTAGAAGGTACTGATACGCCAAAAACAGCCAACGAACAAGCGGCTAAGCACGCAGATATTGTCAGTATTGAGGTGTTAAAGTTTGCTATTGAGCATACTGACGTCATGAACGCTGCGGCACTCAGAGCCAAGGATCAGGATGCAAAAGATGGGAATACCATCAAAGCAAAGCCGACACGTGGCGCGCCCCCCTCTCCTATCAAGACGCTTGATGTCATCACGATGATGATGGTGTTGTATCGATTGACGCAGGCCACACAAGAGCGTCAGCAATCAGTAGTACTGAGCCACACCCTACATGGTGCTTGTATCGCCGCTTATTTTTCTTTATCCAATCAGGCCGCGCTTAGCGAGTATTTTATGATGCAACATACGCTCAAAGCGCCTTATGCAATGGCCTACTTAGCCGTGCCTGAGCTAAGGGATACTAATACCAAAGCCATAAGACGACAGCAATGGCGGCGCGTACCAGCGCAATTACCAACCCTCGATTATATTGCCCTGATAAAGGCGATACCCCTGATGGTATTGGGCGACTTTTTATTGGGCTTGTTCGCCATTGGTCGTCATGAGGTCATGCACAGCCAGCAAACCGAGCTGCTACGCTGCTTACACAGCGTGATTAGCACGAGCAATGATGAGGCCTTTTTGCAGGGCTTACCCAGTCTACGCCAAGCCTTTGGCTGGTTTCCACCGCAAGAGCGTTATCAAATCAGCAAAAATTTAGCCAGTATCATGGGATTGGATGCACAGCAAACAAACGATTGGCAAGCATTGCTGCGGCGGCGTATGCCCGACACGGCTGTGAAAGTCGCTGAGCAAATAACCAAAGCAGCATTACTGGAACAACAAACCGCTATTTGCTTGCACACTCTCACCAACTCTCATCAATCATCATAACCGTATGACTACATGATGACTAAGGGCCGATCATGAGTATAGAAAAGACATCAGATACATTGTCTCCAAAATTGTCGTCAGATTCGTTAGCATTAAGTGCAACAGACCGCTGGCGTTTACTATTAGGAGAGGTCTCAGAGACCAGTTTGGGTCGCCAGCAATCAGAGCACTCAGCCCAGATGCAACGTCACCTCGATTGGCTCTATAATCGAGCGCTGCCTTTGGATGATCAAGGCGATGTGCAAGAAGTATTCAACCGCCAAGGAAGTCAGGGAGGCAGTGGCGCATCGACGTTAACGACGCCTGAATGGATCAATAATATTGAAACCCTGTTTCCAAAGGAGACGGTCGAGCGCTTACAGCGAGATGCGCTGGAGCTGTATCAATTGGATGATTTGGTAACCAATGCAGACGTGCTTAGCCGCGCAACGCCAAACCCAACACTCCTTGCGGCAGTGCTAAGAACCAAGCATCTGATGAATCCTGATGTATTAGCGATGGCGCGTAGGCTTGTCCAGCACGTGGTGCGTGAGCTGCTTGCCATCTTAGCGCAAGAGGTGCAGCGCTGCTTTAGCGGCACGCGCAATTCAGTACGCCTAAAGCGATACGGGAGTAGCCATCAGTTGTCTTTAAAAGAGACGCTAAAACGCAATATCAAGCACTATGACCCCATACGGCGGCAGATCATTGTCTCGCAGCCTTGGTTTTATGATTTTGAGCAGCAGCGGCCACAGCCATGGCAAATGATTATTCTGGTTGACCAAAGCGGCAGTATGGTCAGCTCGGTCATTCATTCTGCTGTGACTGCGGCTTGCTTTTGGGGTATTAAAAACCTACAAACGCACCTAATAGCCTTTGATAGCGATGTGGTGGACTTAACCTCTGATATCCAAGACCCCGTAGAGTTACTGATGCAAGTCCAGCTTGGCGGCGGTACAGACATTGCCCGTGCTGTCAATTATGCAGCCACCCTTATCACAACGCCTAAGCGCGCCATTGTGGCGATCATCAGCGATTTTTATGAAGGTGGTAATGAGCATTGGCTGATATCGCAAGTCACCGAGCTGAGCGCCCAAGGCAGTCGCGTGTTGGCACTGGCAGCGCTTGATGATGAGGCAAATCCCAATTATTGCCACGCGACGGCTGAGCGCTTAGTAACAGCAGGTGCCGATGTCGCAGCGATGACCCCAAGTCATCTGGCAAAATGGCTCGCAGAGGTAATGGCAGGATGATAAATACACCCATAGATAATGACCATATCAAGAAACAACGTCCTGATATCGCCAAATTAAGTCCGCATAAACTCAGCTATATTGCCAATAAAGGGTTGGTTAAACGCGCCCAAAAAGCCATAGAACAAGGCGATACACCCACCTTCGAGATAGCAGACGACCTCACCCTATCGGCGACATTTGCAGACAGTAGCATGGTCAGATGGGCGCTCGATCATGGCATTGATGCCAGTGTTTGCAGTTGTCCTGCAGGCCTAACCGTCCTGTGCCGCCATCAAATCCAAACCGCGCTTGCCTATAGAAGCTACTACTGTCAACAGTTTAATCCTGAAGCATTACAAGACAAGCCAGCACATACGCTGACCGCTCAGCAGGTCAGTGCTGCCGCCAACCATAAAAACAGTAAGCAGGCGCTGAACCTGCTCAGCAAATCAGGTATGGATGTGGTCTTATCCTTCACCGAAAACGACCCGTGCGCCATGGCACGCTTATCGATGGCAACGGTGCATTTTTGGGGCGGCAGTGCGCTGCATGAGTGCACCTGTGACTGCAAAAAAAAGCTCGGCTGTGAGCATATTATTTTGGCCGCCGTCGCCTTTGCTAAGCAAGCAGCGTCTGTCACCACACCCATCACGATGGCCTTGAGCAAAAAAGAGCTGACTGACTGTTTAAATGGTATTGATCTCAACAACACTAAAGCTGGTAATGGTGAACATAACAGTACCGTCACAGATGATGATACGATGAGCCTGACAGATGCAGCAGGCTCATCAGTAGCCAAAACGTCAGCCACGACAAAATCAGCTGCCCTACAAAAACCACCGTTCAAGTTCACAGCCGACGCTCTACTACAAGCTTGCTCACAGAGTCCTGAAGACGTAACCAGTCCCGACTTTATGCCCAATATGCTGGCACATACCCTAGCACTGCTGACGGACAACGAAAAACTGCTGTTTACCCAGTTTTATCGCTATGGCATAAGCAGTAGTACAGACGCGACCGTAACGTTAATCGATGACATTTATCAGGACAACCAGCAGCGGCACTACCTGTGGTTAAACGACACTTTAGTAGACCTCAAAGATTGGCTGGCGGCTTATCACACGCGGCGTAGTGATTTTGATATCAGTCAAGGCAATCAGCTGATCAGTGCCTATTTGCTGCGCAGGCTAGCAGGTAGACAGCCTGCCTTAGCCAGTGTGAGCCTCGGCATTGGTATAAAAGCCCAAACTGATATGCGACCGACGCAGCTGATGAGCTTGGGGTGTCACATCAGCGTTCATGATGACCATTGTCAAGCGCACACGCTGCTACTAGATAACAAAACCCACACCCCATTGCTGCTACAGTCAACATGGCAATGGTCACCTGCAGATGCCCATACCTCAAGTCACCTTAACCCAATACTCAATCCAGCGCTTAGTCCAGTCATGCAACAGTATCAGGAGACTCGTCAGCAGCGTATTAGTGCTGGCATTACTTTGGCTGAGCTACAGCATGGACAGCTGAGTACGCAGCGAGGTCGCCGCAGTGCCAATCATAGCATTACGCTCAATAAATCGCGCCGTGCTTATAATCAGCTACTGCCTTATTGCATTAGTGCCGAGACACTTGCAGCGCTGCCTGTCCCTTTACGTTTTCAAAATACCCAGAAGCTGCGTCAGCACTATAAAACGCGGCCCTTATCATTTGCCAGACCCCGTTACCAACAACCCAATTTCATTATCTTGCCGATCGATGAGCTATTATTCATCGGTTATGATGCCGCCCAGCAGACAGTGGGTGCTTTGATTCAAACAAGCAGCGCAGCAGATGACACCCCTTATTGGATAAAACTGGGCTATCGTAGCCATACTCCGTTTGCATTGCCGTTACTGGCTGACACCTTTGATAGCATGAGAAAGTCTAATAACGCTGATACGGATAGTAACGATGCTCCGCATCATGTGAGTGGCACCCTCTCTTGGGAGCGCTTTGGAGAGCGTCTGATACCTGTGATCACACCATGGGCTATTTTTTGTGATGATCGCCGTGTGATGCTGGCGCTCGATTTACCCAAGCACTCAGACCCACAGGATAACGAGGCATCCTCTAATAACTCGCAAACCACGAGTCCCCAGCAATCCTCAGCAGCGACCAACTGGCAAGAAAACCCTGCATTATCTCGACTGCCCTTGATTGATTTGTCTCAGAGTCATAAGGGTGACGACCCCATTCAACATGTGTTATCAGACTGTCAAAGCTGGCTGGACGAGGCTTTGATTTATGGCGAGCAGCGCCTGCCTAATAGTTTTTGGCAAACGCAGCGCCAGCTTATTGCACGAGCGCAGCAGGCAGGACTGAAGCAGCTGGCCAATAGCTTACAGAGGATTGATGACTCAACTGCAACTGTCTCTATGGCCGAGCCTCTATTGATGCTCGTGATACAACTGGCAGTTATGGATGAGGTGACAACAGTGGCATCTTACGAATAGACCATGCGGTGATGCTTTGATATACATACGACAATGGATGATTGGAATTTGACGCATTTTTACATGTAAGCCTACCCCTCATAAGTCCCCCTCTCTGTAACTTGCCAGCACGTGCGGCCATAAAAAAAGCCTTTTAAACGATAGGTGTCATCGTTTAAAAGGCGGCTGGCGGGTACGGTTTAGAGATAACCGTAGTCGCGCATCTAATCTAGTCTAGTCTTCTATGGCATCTGGCTCAAACAGACCTTTCTTCATACGCAGTTTTACCCACAGTGCGGCTATCACACCGATCACCACCAAGATACCACCAAAGACGGTGAAAATTTGCGAGGCCATTTCAGGCGTTGGTGAGCTATTGATGATGACATAGACCATCGCGATGATGCCCAATACCTGCGGTACTGGATAAAACGGTGTCTTATAAGGACGCGTACGGTTCGGTGCACGGCGACGCAAGACGATCACATCGATATGCGCAATGATATATGCCAGCAAATAACTGAGCGTGGCAGCAATCAGGAGCACAATCACATAATCAATGCTGAGCGCCAAGAAAGGAATCATGATCAAAACGGCCATCAGTAATATCGCCACCCATGGCGCGCCAAATAGGTTGACGTGTTTTAAGATAGGGAACGATTGGTTTTGTTCTGCCATACCGTATAGCATACGTGGCAAGGCCGCCAAGATGGTATTGGCACTACTAAAGGTCGCTGCCAGTGCCATTACCGCCGCAATCATCATACCCGTTGGACCAAATACCGCGATGGCATAGTCGATATACGGTACATCAGAAGTCGTCAACGTCTCAGCACTTAGGAAGTGTGTCGCACCAATGATAAAGATGACATACATCACAAAGATGAAGGTCACTGCGATATGCATCGAAGCGGGAATATTTTTGGTTGGGTTTTTGACCTCGTTAATCATCGGACAAATGAACTCTGCACCAACGAATAGCCACATAGATAGGGCGATCAGGCTAATAAAGCTGCCATTGGTCACGCCTTCCATCCCAAAGCTGACTTGCGTGCCAGTGATTTCAGGAATCGGGACCAAGTCGAAAATGGAGACGATACCAATCATTAATATGGCGCCCACCATAACCACAACAATGACATTTTGCACCTTAGCAAAGATATTCGCACCACATAAGTTGGTGATACATAACAGCACCAAGATTAATAGTGCAAAAAACTTGGGCGGCATGACATCTGGAAAGACCGCCTCAAGTATGGCATCGACCAAAAACAGCTCGACCGTCATACCCAATATGTCAACCAAAATGTAGCCGGCATAGACGGAGATGATGGCTGGAAAATGGCCAATGGCTTTTTGGGTGTAGGTGGCCAGTGTCCCCTCTTCTGGAAACATCAGCGATAATTCAGAAAAACTCATGGCATTAAAATGCGCGATAATCAGGCCGGCTACCATAGCGGCAATAAAGGCACTGCCGCCGATACCGATACCTTGTAGTCCAGAAATCATGGCGCCTTGAGCCACGACCAAACCCACACAAATTGAAATCATAGAGAGTAGGCCAATTTTTTTGGCGGTACTCAGATGTGAGTTGGTGCTGCCGACCTCGGCGGTGGTGTCAGTAGTATCTGTCATAATGGGGCCCTTTGGTTAACATAAAGGTGTTGTGAATACAAAATCCTGTTTGTTTGGTGTGTCCTACATTTCACATCTAGCAACCACAATGAATCAGGGCACACTCATAAAATCTCTTAAACCGTCATTAAGACTTAGCAATCTGCATCGTCTGTATCGAGGTAAACTCCTTTAACCCAACCTCACCAAAGGCCACGCCAAATCCTGAGTCTTTGACACCGCCAAAGGGTGCATTGGGCTGTACCATGGCATGATTGTTGATCCACACTGTGCCGCACTCCAAACGGGCCGCAATTTTTTGTGCGGCTTCAATGTCGGTTGACCAAACTGAGCCGCCAAGACCGACTGATAAACGGTTGGCACTGGCAATGGCCTCTTCGACATCGCTAAACTTGATAATCGGTAAAATAGGCCCAAACTGCTCCTCATCCACCAAACGCGCCCCATCTTTGATGTTGTTGACCAAAGTAATAGGATAAAAATAGCCCGTCTCATCCATCACCTCACCACCGCATAAGAAATTTGCCCCATTGTCTTTGGCATCTTGCGCCAGCGTTTTGACAATCTCTAGCTGCTTTTCGTTCTGTAGTGGGCCAAAGTCGGTATCAGCATCCATACCATTGCCTGTTTTCATGCTGCCAGCGATGTTGGTTAATGCCTCACACAACTGGTCATGTACCGCGTCATGCACATAAAGACGTTTTAGAGCCGCACAGGTCTGGCCATTATTGATAAAAGAGGTGGCGAAAATCTTGCCTGCAACCGCTTCAATATCAGCATCAGCGAGTACGATACCGGCATCGTTACCACCCAGCTCTAATGTCAAGCGCGTTAGGTTGTCAGCGGCGCTTTTCATGATGGCTTTGCCTGTTGGTGTGGATCCTGTAAAGACGATTTTGGCGATGTCTTCATGTGCCGACATCGCACTGCCAATCTCGCCAGCCCCAGCAACCACGTTGAGCACCCCTTTTGGCAAAATGTTTTTGGCAATTTTGCCAAAATACAAGGTGGTCAAAGGGGTCATCTCAGACGGTTTAATCACCACTGTATTGCCTGTCAGCAACGCAGGGATCACATGCCAAATGCCAATGAGCAGTGGATAGTTCCACGGGGTGATCGAACCCACCACGCCAAGGGCTTTGCGGTGGGTAGTGATTTGTACCGTCTCATCGTCTTGGATAATCTCTGGTAGCAGCTCCATCTCAGCGGTAGCGCGTATCCATGCGAGTGTGCCGCCAAACTCAAAACCTGCCCCTAGACCAGCAAAGCCATTGATCGGCTTTCCTTGCTCTTTACTCAGTAGCCGCACAAAAGCATCGCTTTTGGCTTCAAGCGCATCAGCAAGCTGTAACAATTGCTCGCGTCGCTCGGCGTATGTGAGTGCCGACCAAGCAGGAAATGCCGCCTTAGCAGCAGCGACAGCGGTATTTAACTGCTCAACACTGCCCTTTGGGCAGCCCGCAACCACAGACTTGTCGGCGGGATTGATGACATCAAAGTACTCAGTGGCTGCGACTTTTTCGCCATCGATAATTAAACTAAATTTTTGCATGGTACAAATCCTTATGATCAAAATTACGGTAATTGACAGACGTTTGTAGAATGCTGTTATAGGCAGCAGTCACAACGTGAGGCGGTGTTATTGACACGGAGGTATAAGCGGTGGCACCAGTGGCACCATCGGCCTGATCGACAGAGGCTAATGCACGAGGTATGCTGATTGTAAACAGTGATGTATCAATCAGGCGAACAACAGCTGCGCCTATCAGATCGCTATCTACCCCATCGTCAAGCGCGAATGGGTGAAGCCGGGTGCATTTTTGGCCATGCCTGCCTCTTGCCGTTTGGATGATGCCATGAGCGACAAAGACGTGCGCAAAGTCATGGACAGCATCGGTCTATATACCGCGTGGTATGAGGAATTACCGAAGCCTGCGCACAACCACATCCCATTGGTCGGTATGCGCTTTATGGACATGATTGAAGAAGGCTTAATGACCATGGACGAGCTAGAAGACCTTGGTGAAATCGTCTCTGGTGTCACCCCTGGTCGCCAAAATGATGAGGAGATCGTGGTGATGTCGGTTGGCGGTATGCCTGTTGAAGATGTGGCATGGGCCACCGTGGTCTATCGTAATGCACTAGAGCGCGGCATCGGCGTCAAGCTCAACCTATGGGACACGCCCGTACTGCGTTAATCCGTTACCCCATCTGCGTTGACGTTCTTAAAATGAACGTTAATGACAGTGATGCTAATGACGTTAGTGACATACACACCTATTGATACCTGCTGCTCCTCATGGCTGAACCCCTTATGGTTGGGTGGCAGGTACTACCCCCTTTATCACCTACCTCCTTTCCTTTTCCATTAACCCCTTTACTAATGATAAGAGTGTTTATATGACGACCGTAACCAAAGTAACCACAGGCTCGCCACTAGAAGAAAAAACCAGCTATTCACGTCTGGTCTGTGTCGATAACCTCATCTTTGTCTCAAATACCGCTGGGCGCTGTCCTGAGACCAAAGAGATCTCTGAGAACCTAGAAGAGCAGACATTGCAGGTATTCGACAATATCGAACGCGCCCTAAAAGCCGTTGATGCGTCACTGGCTGATGTGGTCATGACCCGTGTGTTTATCCAAGACCCTAAAGATGCGATGACCGTGATGACTATTTTTGGCGAAAAGTTCAAAGGCATCAGTCCTGCGACCACCGTCAGCTGCCCACCGCTCAGCTCTAATTCTTATAAAGTAGAGATTGAAGTGACCGCGCATAAAGGCGTGTCTAAAGTAGAAAGCAAGACGATCAACATCGGTCAAGCATAATCAGTAGCGACAGCGACAAGGAGTAGCGTTTTTATGGCACCTATCATCAACCCCATTAACAATCTGGAAACCGTATTGCCGATGTCCACCACGGTGGTCATCATTGGTGGCGGTATTGTGGGCCTTACTGCCGCGTTGACCCTTGCTGAACGCAACGTACCCGTTGTGGTACTAGAAAAAGGGCGCATTGCGGGTGAGCAATCCTCGCGCAATCTGGGCTGGGTGCGTAAAACCAATCGCCATCATAACGACATCCCTTTAGCACTCGCCGCAGACAGACTGTGGGAGGAGATGCCTGAGCGAACCAATGCCGATGTGGGCTACAAATGGCCGCGCCGAACCCACAATGGCGGCAAGCGCGATTGCCAATGCTGCCATTGCCAAAGGCGCGGTGATCCTCGAAAACTGTGCAGCACGGACTTTATCGACCGAAGGTAGGCGTGTCACAGGGGTGGTCACGGAGCAAGGCGAAATCGCCTGTCAAGAAGTGCTACTGACAGGAGCGCTGTGGTCACGCCGCTTCTTGGGCAATATGGGCATCAAACTGCCTACTCTACCTGTCATCTGCTCGGTACTTAAAACCAAGCCGATGGATATCGACTTCCATCCCGCCGTGGGCGCGGCTGACTTCTCATTCAGACGTCATGTGGATGGCAGCTATATCATTACCCAGCGCGGCAAGTTGGATGCGCCTATCACGCTTGACCACATTTTGATTGGTATGAAGTTTTTACCGATGCTAAAAGGTCAGCACAACTTCTTAAAAATCGGTGTGGGTAAGTACTTTTGGACCGATTTGATGATGTCACGCTCATGGAATAAAGACAGCGTCACGCCTTTTGAAAAGATACGTACCATGGATCCCAAAGTCAGTGAGGTGCTGAACCAAGCGGCATTAAGCAACTTACGCGCGGCGTGGCCTGATTTTGAAAAGGCGGAGATTGAGTCGCAGTGGAGCGGTATGATTGACATCACCCCCGACTCCAATCCCGTTATCGATCGTGTTGAGCAGATTGAAGGCTTGACCATTGCCACAGGGTTCTCAGGACACGGCTTTGGCACCTCGCCTGCCGCAGGCCAGTTGGCAGCAGACTTGGTCACACGTAGTGAAACACCACTCATTGACCCTAGCCCTTATCGGTTCTCACGGTTTTAAGCAAATAAGCCCAATAAAAAAGACACGGTAATCCGTGTTTTTTTTGTCTTTAGCTAATAAGTAAAAAGTTATGGTTTACACTTTACAAGCAGTACTGGCTGCTTGGGTTTCTTTATAGACGGCTTGTGCGTCATGACCGAGCGCTGTCACCTCGTCCAGATATTGCTGAGTACCTTGTAATAAAATACCGCGCCATGCTGGATTATTAAGCGGGTCTGGAATGTCGATCACCTCTTGTCCCAAGTCTTTGGCATGTTGCAGCGCCGCTTGGTCTTCTTTATCGAGTACCTCCCCTGCTTTTTTGGCCATCATCATGCCCGAGTTGTCATCCAGTACTTTTTTTAAGTCATCAGGTAGATTCTGATACTTTTGCTTGTTCATGGTCACCAGTGCCGCTGAACTATAAAACGGAATATTGGTATGGTATTGCACCAACTCATCAATTTTAAAGGTGTCTACTGCGCCCCAAGGCAAGCTTAGACCATCGATGACGCCGCGCTGCAGCGAGGTGTAAACGTCGTTAACAGGCAGACCAATAGGCGATGCGCCCATCTCTTCCATCAGGCTGGCAGCGACCACAGAGGGATGGCGCATGCGCAATCCTTTCATGTCTTCAGGCTTGCGAATGGGAGTATTGGTGGTGTGTAATGCACCAGGGCCTGCGCCATAGGCAAACAGCAAATGCGAGTCTTCGTATTCGCTGGCAATCGCGCCATTGTCATACAGGGTTTGTACGATACAGCCCATTTGCGTGGCTGAGCTTGAGATGCCGGGTAGCTCTGCGATTTGGGTTAAGGGAAAGCGGCCACTGGTAAACCCATGCGCCTGAGAGCCAATATCGACAATACCTTTGACGGTAGCGTCATAGGTTGCGGCAGGGTCGCTAAGGACCGCTGAGGGGTAGAGTTCGATTTTAAGCCGCCCGTTTGAGTCGGCTTCTATTTTTTTGGCCCATGGCTCGAATACGTCGGTATTCATGTTGGAGGTGGCAGGCCAGTAATAAGAAAATCGTAAGGTGGTGGTGTCTTGAGAGGCAGATGGGCTATCGGCAGCGTCATTGGCTTGGTTCGAACATCCTAGTAGACCAAAGCTTGTCAGCATCGATACTGCAAAAAATATAGTCCATTTCATTTTATTTAATTCCTTTTATTAATAACATTAAAAGCTGTGCACCTTGAGGCGTCACAGCTTTTCTTTCTCTATAAAAAACAGACTGCTACTTTTCTCTAGAATATAAATGACGTAACGTGTCCTTCATCTCGTTATAGTTATCGGCCCCCACACGATCAGCCAGATCTTTCTTATATTGTTTTTCGACCGCCAGCAGCTTACAGGCCACTTGTACCCCTGCCTCAGTCAGTTTTACGGTGTCGCCATCACATTGTACGTGTGCGCCCATGCTGTTCATCGCGTCCGACAAGGCACGCGTGGGCTGCATGACAAATGAACCTAACGTATCCAGCTCTAATGGGTTGCCATCGGCAAGACAGGCGTAAATGCGCCATACTTCAGGGCTGACGCCTGCCGCTTCGTTCAGACGGTCGTAGAACACTTGGCTGAGCTGGTTATACGAGGCTCTGAGCAAGTATAGGATGTGGTCTTCTAAGAATTCGTGCTGTCTTAATGCCTCAACTTGCTGGGTATTTGACACGTCATAATAAGGGCTGGCTTGTGAGTATGAGCCTTGAGAAAACACGAGTGGACGGGCATTGGGGGTCACGTTGTAATCGACCACTTCGCCGACCATAATCAAATGATCGCCGCCTTCGTACACATTCCAGTTTTTACACTGTAGCTGGGTCAAGGCTTCGGGGATTAAGGGGGCATCACCCAGACCATTGGTATAGTCAATACCGCCAAACTTGTCTTGACCGCGACCAGCAAAACGGTTTGAAATCGGAATCTGCTTATCGCTTAAAATGTTGACTGCGAAGTATTCACAGCTTTTAAACGCCTCTAGGCTGTGTGCGCCTTTGTCAATGCTCCACAAAATCAGCGTTGGGCTGATAGAGACGGTGTTAAAGCTGCTGGCAGTCACGCCAATCGGCTCACCGTCTGCGGTGCGGGTGGTGATAACGGTAACGCCTGTTGGAAACTGGCTAAACACTTGGCGCAGTTCTTTGGTATCAAAATTTGACATATCATTCTCCTTATTTAACGAAACAGATTCACTAAAGGTAAAGGGAGGAGGCACGCCGCCGCATACATTTTTATGATGGACGCATGCGCCATCAACCATCCCTCTGCTGTCCATAGCAATCAAATACTTACTGCGCGCCCTGCTCTATTGATAAAGGCGCGCTCAACCAATCAGATATCAAGCACCAATACGGGTGATTTAGAGCGTGAGCAGCAGACAGCAATCTGATCGTTGTCCTTTTTTTCATCATCGGTTAAAAATTGATCGCGGTGGTCAGGCTCACCTTCTAACACATCGACGATACACGTGCCGCAAATGCCTTGCTCACAAGACACTTCAACCTTGATGCCTTCAGCAGCTAGCGCTTGTACAATGCTTTGACCACTGGCGATAGGAATGGTTTTGCCGCTTTGCTCAGCAACCACGGTAAAGCCTTCGCCAGAGCTGTCCACTTCAACATTAAAGTATTCAAAATGAATCTGATTGTCTTGAAAGCCAAGCTCGCGTGCGCTGCTCATGATCCAGTCCATAAAGCCTGACGGACCACAGGTATAGATGTGCGTGCCCGCGTCAGGCGCACCAAAATCAGTCGCTGGATTGAGACGTTGCTCATCACCCAAGTCATCGCAGTGCACTTGTAAGGCATCGCCAAAGTCGCGTTGCAATTCGTCTAAGAACGCCACTTCTTTGTGCGAGCGTACGCAGTAGTGCAAGGTAAATGACTTGCCAGCGGCTTTGAGCGCATAGGCCATGGCAATCATGGGCGTGATGCCGATGCCGCCGCCTGCCAAAATGCTGTGCTCAGCAGTCATATCAAGCGGAAATAAATTGTTGGGGACACTGATGGTGACGGTATCGCCCACTTTGAGTTGGTCGTGGATGGCAATCGAGCCGCCACGAGATTTTGGGTCTTTTAGTATCCCTAAGCGATAAAACGCGGTCTCGCCAGGGACGCTACACAGCGAATATTGACGGATGGTGTCGTCATTAACATGCACGCTGATGTGCGCGCCTGCTTCAAAGGCAGGTAATGGTGAGCCATCGATAGTGGTTAGCGTTAAGGACACCACATCAGAAGACATCATTTGTCTTTCGGTAATGGTCGCTTGGATTAAGTTGTTCATAATTGATACTCCTGTCAAAAATCAGATTGCAGCGCTCAGCGTCCGTTGCCAACACCAATCACACCACTTGCAGAAATCGTCTTTTTAATGCGTAGCAGCTTTTGACCATTAGCCGTGGGTTTAGATCTATACAGCAAATATGGACACTCAAGAGATTTCTGTCATACAAGGCTTGAGTGCCCTATTGCCAACCGCATTTAACGCATTGACAAGCCGCCATTGGCATCCCATGTGGCACCAGTGACGCCAAAGGCTTGACGATCGACCAGTTGGGCGACCATCGAGCCGATAAAATCAGGGCTACCAAGGGCTTTTACGGGAATCACATTGTCAAGCAAATGCGCCAATTTCTCAGGCGACACCAGCTCACGCACAATGGGCAAATCCATTGGGCCGGGCGCGACGGTATTCACCGTGACGCCTTTGGCCGCCAGATGACCAGCGAACACTTTGGTCATGGTGATGATGCCACCTTTACTTGAGGCATAGTGCACCCCTGACGCTGTGCCGCCATTTTGACCCGCAAGCGAGGCCATATTGACGATGCGGCCGTAATTTTGCTCGGCAAAATAGGCACCAAATACTTGGCAACCAAACAAGGTGCCGCGCAAGTTGACGCTCAATACTTTGTCAAACTCTTCAGCGGTCACGTCCATGACCGGCGTGGTCAGTGTCATGGCTGCATTGTTTACCAGACCCTGCACGCTGCCAAAATGCGCCTCAATATCAGACAGTGCCTGCTCAAAGTCGGCCTTTTTGGTCACATCCAGCTTAAAGCCTGCGGCGATAGTGCTGTCGTCACTCAGACCTTTGGCGGCAGCTTCTGCCTTGTCTTTACTGATGTCAGTGATGGCGACACGAAAGTTGTTGGCAATCAAGGCCTTGGCGATACACTCGCCGAGCCCTTGACCTGCGCCTGTGATTACGATGACATCTTTCATAGTGGTGCGCTCCTAACCGATACGGTGAATTAAAGGATGTAGCTGATGGTACGTAGGTAGTCTTCAGCGTTGATCAGCTTGACCACTTTTTGCGCGATGGCAAAGCTGTCACCGTTGGCAACCAGCTTGTACTCAACCGTGGCAACGTATTGCTTCATGACGCCAAGGCGGCTTTCGTTAATCAATAACGCACAGCGCGCTTCGATCACATTTCTGTCGGTTTGGCTGTCCGCTTGATTGACGCGCAGTCGTGAGGTCAGGCGAATGGTGCCGCCATTACTCTCGACCGATACCGACTCGCCGCTGAGCAAACGCGCCACACGCATTCTGCGCATATCAGCATCATCGTAAGCGTAGTTGAGGCGGTTGCCATAATTGTCATCTGAGGTCTCAATCGGCACCACGTAATAGCCATCGTCTTGCCATAGGGTGAGCCACTCATCGTATTGCTTGGCATCTAGCAAGTCATTTTCGTAATCAATAAAGGCCGCAACGTTTACATATAATTCGTTATTCATCATTACTTTCCTTGTTCCCATTCGCCCATCATTTTTGCCCACTGCTGGTAAGCGGCTTTCATACCAATCTCTGAACACACTGTGCTGTAGTCATTGCCCAGCTCGTTCTTTTGCACCATTCCTTGACCACGGTTGACTAAGATCCACTCATTGGTGCCACTGCCTGAGCCTTTTTGTACACGCTCCCACGCTTCAGAGTCATCAGGTGTACCAAAGCCCATGGGCCCTTGGAAATGCTCATGCAAACGGATACGGGTTTTGTTAAAGGCGTCTGGTGCACCATCACCACCGATGGCAATGTGCTGAATTTCGGTTTCATTCACATTGATGGGCGCCAATACACGGAAGAATGCCATAGAGCACGCCACGTTCGGGAAGAGGTTGAGGTTAAAGCCTGAGCCTGCGGCAGCACGAACCAAACGGCGAACCTTGTCGTCATTATGACCTTCGGCGCGTAGCTCAGCAGCCAGCGCTTCAAAACGCGCAGGAATTGGGTCGTCTAGGTTTTCTTCCAAATCGACCAGTTCAGGAATCATCACCATCACACTGTGACCATTGCCCAAGTCTTCGACAAAACCATCGCCTTCTAAGAAGTCAAAAATCTCAGCGGTGTCACCATCAAGTGATGAGATGAATGATTTGTGAATGATGGGGAAATGATAGGCATCGGTGGTGTTCTCAAGCTGGATTTTCCAGTTGCCTGGGAAGCGGAAACGGTGCTCGCCCAAAGTCTTGATGGGATAGCCGCCGCCTTGTTTCATAAACAAGTCCATCCATTTTTTGGCACCGCCTAAGAAGTCTTCTAGCGGCTCGATATCATCGTTAAAGGTCGCAAAAATCATGCCGTTATACGATTCCATACGCAGGCTGATCAGCGGTAGCTCTTCTTTATCGACAACGTCCTCATATGGGCCTGCAATCGGAATGGCGCGCAAGGTGCCGTCTTGACCATAGCCCCAGCCGTGATAAGGGCACACAAAGCTACGCGCATTGCCTTTGTGCTTTTCACAAATGGTGGCGCCGCGGTGACGGCAGCGATTGACCAGTACGTGAATGTTCATTTTGCGGTCACGTGAGACGATGACCGAGTGGCGACCGATACGCGCGGTTTTGTAATCGCCCTTGTTGGCGATCTCGCTTTCATGGCCAACCCATACCCACGTCTTATCAAAGATGGCGTCCATCTCTTCATTAAAGACCTGCTCGTCGGTATACATCTCAGACAATACTTTGTCGCCTTCTGGGGCTACAAATTCATTCATCGGAATACGTTGTTTGTTTAACATAGGGATTTCTCCTTGATATTTTTGTTGGTCATTTCATGCTCACTTTGGGGTGGGCAGTTCCTTATCCACATCCCAAGGGGTGTCAACAGGACGATTAAACAGACTGTGGGTTTGAAAGTGCTGAATCTTCCACTGCTCGCCCTCAAGGGCAAAGCTGACCGTCAGGCGGGCGCTGCTCAGTTGCGAGCGGCCGTCCTGAAAGGTGGCGGTTTGCAGCAGCAGCCAAGACCCTTCAGCCGTTTGTTCTGATACGTCAATCAACTCATTGGTCAGATAGTGCGAGTTCAACACAAAATGCGCAGGCGGCAGCGTGTACTTTTCAAACATCTTAGTAATCGCTTCTTTGCCCTCGTATGCACCAAAGGTTTTTACATAGCGTTTGCCAACACCCTGCCAAACCGCATCGGCGGTAAACAGCTCCATGAGTACCGACAAGTCAAAGCCTGTGTCGAGTACATCACACAGCGCCATATAGCGCTGCATACATCTACGGACTTCTTTTTCTTGCTCTAGCACCCAGATCCGCTTACTGAGGCTGGCTACGGTTGGTTTTGTCATCATCATGCCTATATGGGTTAAAAATTTATTCAGGAACGACCAGTTTGCGGCCGATACGGGCTTCTACTTTGCAGTATTTCCACAGCTTGTACGTGCCATCGCCGACAGGGATGGTTCTAAAGAAATTACAAGCAGCAATGATGGTTTCGATATCTGGCACGTCAGCCATGATATAAGCCATCCACGGCGCAGATGCGGCAGCGCCAACTTGCAGACGGTCATCATCCATAATGCCCAAAATATCAACGCCGGGCAGCTCATCGACGTTTTGCATCATTTGGCTAAACGCCTGCCACACGTCTTTCATTTCAGCGGCGGGCGCGTCCATAAAGTTTTGGTTGATGCCGATGCAGAATAAGACGCGGTGTGTATCTAACTTTTCCATGGGAGTATCCTTTTTTGTTTGGTGTAATGGGTTCGTTGTGGTTGGTGGATGAAGTACAAACGAGGGTTTGCGTTATAAATAGCCAGGGTATGGCTCGTGACCAAAGGCCATCGCCCCTGCATTTCTGAACGTCACTTCGCCCATAAAGGCATGCTGGCCGACCAGTGACGCATCGCGATAAATGCGCGTCATGGCATGACAGTTATCTGCACTGGTCATCCCCATCAGCTTATATACGGTCTTGACGACGTCCACGCAGGTATGGGTCAGATGCGAGGTGGACAGACGCAATAGGTTGATTTCTTCATCACTTGGGGTGCCGCCTGCGACGATGGTCGCCCACGCATCATCAGTGGCTTCGTAGAAAAAGGCTTTACTGGCATGCATTTGCGCTTCGGCTTTACCAATAGCGATTTGCACATATTCGCGTTCACCGATATTGGGTGCGCCCGTCACCGATTTACGCCCAGCGGCTTCAGCGGTGATGATTCGTAAGGCTTCACGCGCCATGCCCAAGGTGGTGACGGCCAAGACTTGAGCAGCCAAAGACAGTGAGGGGTAGTTAAATAGTGGTTCGGTCAAGTTGAGCTTGCCGCCACGGATGAGCGTCCATTCGCTAGGGACTTTTACATCATCAACGACCACATCATGACTGCCTGTAGCGCGCATACCAATCATGTCCCACGTCTCATCAATGGTGACTTGATCTACTGGCATGACCGCGATGCGTGGTAGTGCTCCGTCGGTATCAGGCTTAATGCCCACGCCGATTAACGACGCGCCCATACAACCACTGGCAAACTTCCAGCGACCAGACACCACATAGTGATCATCGACTGCTTGCGCAGGGGATACTGGGAAGATGGCACCCGCAAACACCACATCAGGGGTATCTGCCCAGAGTTTATCAATGGTCTCTAACGGTAAGCCGCCCAAGTAAAATGGGTTCATACCAAAGCTTGCCACCCACGCCGCTGACCCATCCGCCATGGCAATGGTTTCAATCAGGCGCAAAAAATCGGTTGGGCTGCGCTCATCGCCACCAAAACGCTTGGGGATAAAGGCGCGGTAGACACCAAGGTCTTTAAAGCGCTCAATAATGTCTTGATCAATATGGCGCTGTGCTTCAAAGTCGTCGGCGCGCTGGCGAATGTCATCGAGCAGTGCTGGAAGATCGGGATGCTCGGTAAGTGGTCTGAGGTCGGTCATAGAAACTCCCTTTTCATTTAGGTATCAGTAATAGTTACAGTTCAAATCGCGTGTTTTACCGCATGTTTTAAGTCGCATTTTGGGTCAGTAACGCCGCCAAATGCTCGGCGAATGCGCATAAAAAAGCATCATCACCCTTGCGAGCGACCAGTTGTAGACTGATTGGAAAGTCATAGTTAGAAGCACAAGGTATCGCGTAGGCTGGATGACCTGAGAGATTAAACGGACGTACCAACTTTGAGATGGTCACATCGTTTTTACCCGCTAGCGCCTCGTCTATGGTCATCGGTGCATGTGGCAGTGTGGGTAGCGCCAGCACACGCGTCGTTGCCAATGCCTGATCCACTTGCGCGCTAAAAGCAGCACGGATGTCTTCAGCGTGTGCCACCTCGGTATCCGTGGTATGGCTGGCTTTTTCAAGGCGCGTGGCGACATCGTTCCCCAGCTTGCCTGTGGCATAAAAATCTTTGCAGGCCAACCATGTTTCGCGGTTGATGACACTCAGTCCTGCTTGGAAAGCGGCATCAAGATCAGGCAGTGTCACAGCGGTTAATTGAATAGACGGACACGCCGTCAGCGCCCCTTTAATCACTTCACTGATGCGCGCGTCGGCGTCAGCCTCTACCCAGCCCAGCGTGATGGCGTCTTGTGCTAAAAAAGCAGTCTCTTCTTCGCTAATCGTGCCCAACGTCGGCGCAATCGCCTGCATGGTGGTGGTAATGTGCTCAGGCGACTTGGCAAAAACGCCCACACAATCTAATGAGGTATCGGTCGGCCATACTCCATCGCGGCTGACCAAACCAAAAGTTGGCTTGATGCCATAGACATCGCAGCAGGCGGCAGGCATGCGTACAGAGCCACCTGTATCGGTGCCGATAGCGACATCGACTTGAGCGCCTGCCACCGCGGTCGCTGATCCGCAAGATGAACCGCCTGGAATCAATTTAGGATATAATGGGTTGATGGGTGTGCTATAACTACGATTTACCCCAGTCATACCAAAGGCAAGCTCATGCATGACCGTTTTGCCAACCATAGAAAAATGGTGTTTCTTTAGGAGGTCAACCACGGTGGCATCGTTCTTGGCAGGTAGTGCGTCAGCGCAAGCGTCGCTGCCCAACTGGGTAGGTACGCCTGCGACATCAATACTGTCTTTGATCGCGACGGTCAGCTGACCGTTATTTGGCGTAGAAAATGTGACTGTGAAATCGTTCATCTTGAATCCCTTCAAATATATCGCTTGAATTCAAGTATCTTTAAATTTAGTTGAAATGTCAAATAATTTGACTATATTTATTTTTATATGCGTAAAAAATAGAAACCAAAACCAAGATAAGAACTATAGGAAAAGCAATGAATACTGATAAATCTCAATATATTCCAAACAGCAATAAATTCAATCACGTTAAGTATCCATTTTATTGGGTTGCACGTATTGAATCACTCTATAACAATGAAATGGAAAAAACCCTAAAACCTATGGGTATGGATTCGTCGCGCTGGCGCGTGGGTCTACTGCTGCGCGAGCATGACGTGCTCACCATCTCAGAGATTTCTAACGAAGCCTTAATGAAAATTCCGACCACCACCAAAATCGTGCAGCGCATGGAAAAAGAAGGCTTGGTTCGGGTGTTTAAGCAAGAAAGTGACGGTCGCGTGCGACTGGTTGAGCTGACCAAACAAGGCAAAGATCAAGTCAATATGGTCGTCAAAAAAACCGCTCCAATGCTTGAAACACTGTTTGCTAAATTTTCAGCAGAAGAGTTAGAGACGTTTTTTATATTGAGTAAAAAATTGTTTGATAATTTGTCAGAAAATGCAGAAGAATAAAAATATATTTTTAATGTATCAATAAATAAAAAACAATATTAAGAGTAAAAAACCTCATAGATATAGTAAATGAATTTATTATATCTATGAGGTTTTTATAAAAAAAAAGAATGCTTAACTGTTTTTATATCAAATAATATAAACAGCTGCTGGTGATAAATGGAATTTTTAAGTAAGTAGCCATGCTATCCAATTAAAAACGTGAGCACGTACCCATTATGATGGTGCTGCACAGGCCGCGCTCGCCTCTTGCGCTTTTTGATATACATCTTGGGCATCGAGCCCCATGGCACTGACATCCGCTAAGTATTTTTTGGTACCCGCTTCTAAAGGTACTTTCCACTGCGGATCGTTTAGTGGATCAGGAATATCCACCATCACATCGCCTCTCGCCTCAGCCTCACTTCGATATTTCGCTGCTTCAGTATCGAAGACATTGGCTGCCGTTTCAGCCATCGCCATACCAGCATTGTCATCCATGACTTTTTTAAGATCATCAGGCAGTTGGTTGTATTTGTCTTGGTTCATGGTCACAACGAGCGCTGAGCTATAAAACGGCATATTGGTGTGGGTTTTGACAATGTCTGTCAATTTAAACGACCCTGTGGGGCTCCAAGGAAATGCCATGCCATCAATGACGCCGCGCTGCAATGAGGTATACAGGTCGGTTGCCGGCAAGCCGACAGGCGCGCCGCCAGCCGCTTCAATAATATCGCCGCCAATGGCAGACGGACGGCGAATACGCATGCCTTTTAGATCCGCAGGGGTGCGTATGGGCGTTTCAACCGTATGCAAGGTGGCAGGCTCACTACCAATCATAAACAGTAAATGGGTGTCTTCGTACTCACTTGCAATCACCCCATCATCATAAAGCGTTTGCAGTATGCAGCTCATTTGATCAGCGGAGCTCGACAGACCGGGCAGCTCTGCGATTTGGGTTAATGGAAACCGCCCATTGACGTAGCCCTGTACCTGCACACCCAAATCCACAGTCCCCTTAGCGACGGCATCATAAGTCACATCAGGCTTGCTCAGCGTTGCTGATGGATAAATCTCAATTTTGAGTCGTCCATTTGACTCTTCTTCAATCTTTTTAGCCCATGGCACAAACGCATCAGTATGCATCACCGCTGAGGTAGGCCATAAATGAGAGAATCGTAGCGTGGTGACGTCGCTTGCATTGCTAGCGGTGCTATCTTCTGTTGAACAGGCACTTAAACCCAGCATGGCGACGAGTGCGGCTGCGAGCGCAAAGGGCGTTTTCATCATAGAATCCTTTCTCAGTGTGTTGACAGCTCATGCGCTACGTAAGCATAAAAGAAGTAGGCATAAGAGACATAAACAAAGCATACCGATCATCATTCGATCTCATTTGTCTCAATCTGCAGTGTAAGTTGCTATAAAACACCCAAATTAATAAACAAAAGTTCTATAAAAAAAAGATCATGAATGATCGAGTCTTTATTATTAAGAGGCATTCCTATCTTGCTTTCATAATAAATACTTTACTTTTCAAATAAATTTAGCAGCCACTGACCTGCTTGTCAATTGCTAAAACCACAAAAGCGACTAAAAATATTGAAATGTCAACTTTTATCGGTAATATGTTTAATAAAATCAGTGCTTTGGGGTGAAAATATTTTATTTTTATGGTTAGATTGGCAAAATGTCGGCTCGGCTGCATCCGTTTTATTCTATTAGCGCAGTATACTTTTAAGGTAATTAGTATGCTGGTACAGTCAGTCGTATATCAGGACAGCATCAGCATCAATTGCACTTATCCTATTGTCTGCGCTATCGTGATGGTCAGTTACGCTGATGTAAAAGCCGTATAAATACCTTATAAACACAGCCAAGATATACGGCTTTATGCGGTGAGACTAAATAGACTCCCGCTTATGGACCACGTTTTCTTCCTCGTAAATTTGATACACCACGTCTAATAACGTGGTTAGTAATGCGGATTTGTCAAAGTGTCTGACATTCATAATCACAGGTGAAGTCAACAGGCCGTCCTCGAAAGGGAGGTACCCCACCTCTTTTTCCCGTAGGTGCTCAAGCGATTTGGGCACAATCGTAATGCCAACGCCTGCCGCGACCAAACCTAATGCCACATGCAGCTCACTAACCTCGGAAAACGACGTCAGCTCAATATTGCGCGCTTCAAATAATCCCAAAATATAATCAATAAAGCTGGGTCTGGGCGTCTTTGGATACAGTTGTAAGTTTTCATTGACCAAGTCTGCAATGCCAACCGCGCCGCGCTGCTGCATCAGGGAATGATCTAAAGGCACCGCGACCACCAAACTCTCTTCTCGTAGCACGATGCGCCTGACAGAGGCGTCATCGAATAGCAACCTACCAAAGCCCACATCGATGGTGCCATTGGTCAACGCTTGTGTTTGCTGCCACGAGTTCAGCTCATGCAGCTTGATTTGGATGTTGGGATAGACTTTACGAAAACGGGCAATCACCCGAGGCAATGTGCCGTAGAGTACAGAGGCCACAAAGCCAATGGATATGGAGCCATCAAAGCTCGCCTGACGCATGGTCATTTTTTGCAAGTTATCAGACTTTCTGATGATTTGTAGCGCATGTTCATAAAAGAAGATGCCCGCTTCGGTTAGCTTTAATGGCCGCTGGTCACGGTCGATCAGTACCACGCCCAGCTCTTCCTCTAACTGTTTGATCTGGCGGCTGAGCGGTGGCTGTGAGATATATAAGCGCTCTGCCGCTTTGTTAAAGCTTCTCTCTTCTGCCACCGCAATAAAATAGCGCAAGTGTCTGAGTTCCATATGATGCTCCTTTAAGGTTTTTCATTATTGTGCGATGACAACCAGTTGACGAGGTTGTTTAATCGTCTCCTTTGTCTAGTATACCTAAAAGGTATCAAATTGCATTATATTAGGTCTTAGACAAAATGAATCACAAATCCTATAGTAAATAACGTATTTAAGGGATTAATGACACAGGATAACCATAAAAATGATCCGTTCCATTCAAACATTACTGGTTCCGATACCGACGATTAGAACGCATAAATTGGCGTGCACGGTGATGAAAGAGCAAACATTAGTTCTTGTTCATATTCGGACAGAAGATGGTTATGACGGCTGGGGAGAAGCCACAACAATCGGTGGTTTGAACTATGCCGAAGAAAGCCCGCACAGCATCAAAACCAATATTGATACCTACTTCACACCCCTGCTGATTAAAGAAGCGCCCGCCTCAACTGCCAAAGCCATGCAGCTGCTAAACAAACACATCAGCGGCAATCGCTTTGCCAAATGCGCGATAGAAACCGCACTGCTTGATATCGAAGGCAAGCGTTTGGGCGTGCCTGTGAGTGAACTTTTGGGCGGGCGTGTTCGTGATGAGCTCGGTGTTGCATGGACACTGGCCAGTGGTAATACCGACAAAGACATCGCTGAAGCCAAACAGATGATTGAGCAAAAAAAGCACCGTATTTTTAAGCTAAAAATCGGCGGCAACCCGATTGATCAAGACCTTGCTCATGTCTTAGCGATCAAACAAGCGCTACCTGACTGCCGTATTACCGTTGATGTGAACCAAGCATGGACAGAGCTTGAGGCCATTAAAGGCATCAAACGCTTGCAAGCGGGCGATATTGATTTGATTGAGCAGCCCATCTCCATGCGTAACAAAGCAGGGTTAAAACGCTTAAAAGACACCTTTGATGTGGCCATCATGGCAGATGAGATCGTCCAAGACCCACAGAATGCCTTTCATCTGGCAGCGGAGCACTGCGCTGATGTGTTCGCGGTCAAAATCAACCAATCGGGCGGACTCAAGGCAGGCTGCCTGATCGGGCAGTTGGCGCAGTTGGCAGGCATTGATTTGTATGGCGGCACCATGCTTGAGGGCCCGATCGGCACCGCGGCGTCTGCGCATGTGTTCTCAACCTTCCCAAGCCTGAACTTTGATACCGAATTGTTTGGCCCGCTGTTACTGACCGACGATATTTTGGTGCAGCCACTCGACTACCAAAACTTTAATTTGACCGTACCGACCGCAGCAGGACTCGGTATCGAGGTAGACCAAGACAAGGTGTACCACTACGCTAAACAGCAGCAGGCATAAGACAGATAACGCCCACGTCCTTATCGCATCATCAGATAAGGCGCCGGCATTGATGAGAATGATGCAACACACTCAAGAATAAGGAGAGAGTTATGTTATACCACGTACGTATGGACGTCCTGATACCTACAGATATGGACGCTGACAAAGTCGCTGAGCTAAAGGCGACGGAAAAAGCGCTGTCGCAAGAGCTACAGAATCAAGGTAAATGGCGACATATCTGGCGTCTGGCAGGCGAGTATTCGAATTTTAGTATCTTTGATGTCGAGAGTAACGAAGAGCTGCATGACATCATGATGTCACTGCCCCTCTACCCGTACATGAACGTCCAAGTGACACCACTACTGCGTCACCCCTCATCAGTGCGTAGTGATGACAGCTAAATAGTGACCGCCAGATGAGGTAGTCCGAGTCGTTAGTCCGAACCATAATTTAGTTCGAATGAACGTTAAGCAATATCGCAGAACCCTAGAAAATTTTGAATAGTCCTCAACAAGGAGAGAGACATGGAACACAAAAAAATTGAAGCATTGGCCGAAAAATTCGTCAAAGGCAAAATCGACTTTCCTGAGCAAGTCAACCCGCGCGTGCAAGAGATCACCTTGCGTCTGGTCGGTGATTTGATGAAAGCCATCAATGATCTACATATCACCGCTGATGAATACTGGAGCGGCGTCGCTTATATTGGTGACTTGGGTAAAGAGGCAGGATTGCTATCGCCCGGTCTGGGACTCGATCACTTCATGGATTTGATGATTGAAGAAGACATGAAAGAGGCGGGATTAGAAGGCGGTACATTACGAACCATCGAAGGCCCATTGTACGTGGCAGGCGCGCCTGAAAGCACAGGCTTTGCACGCCTAGATGACGGCACCGACGACAAAGAAAGCACCGTACTGTTTATGCAAGGTACCGTTTATGATGACGCTGGCAAACCACTGCCTAACGCCAAAGTAGAAGTGTGGCATGCCAACAGCCTTGGCAACTATTCTTTCTTTGATGAGTCGCAGTCTGAGTTTAACCTACGCCGCACCATTATCACAGACGAAAACGGCCAGTACAGCTTTCGCAGCATCGTCCCACTCGGCTACTCGGTGCCCCCTGAAGGCATGACGCAAAAAGTACTGGGTGCGCTTGGTCGCCATGGTAACAGACCTGCCCACGTGCATTTCTTTGTGAGCGCGGATGGTATACGCAAACTGACCACACAGATTAATATCGATGGTGACGAGTACCTATGGGATGACTTTGCATTTGCCAGCCGTGAAGGCTTGGTGCCCGAGCTGACCATGATCGAAGATGCGGACAAACTGGCTGAAAAAGGACTGGATAAGCCTTACGCTTCGATTGATTTTGACTTTCATCTGCTAAAAGACACTCAGCCTGAAGTACAAGGCAGCGATGTGGATCGCCGCCGCGCCCAAGGCTAAGGGTTAACGGCAATACCCATGACCATTAAAAGCGTCTGGTCGGCAAAAGCCAAACGCTTTTAATATCGCTACCCTTCACGATTGAGTGCTACTTAATCGGGCTACTCGTACTTTATCCCGCCTAAACATGCCTTTATGCATTGGCAACTCAGCCCACTCGTTATGACACCTTTTTTCTACCTCACTTACAGACAAGGACGTTTTATGAAAACCGTATTGAATAAGGTTGTTTCATTATCCGCATTGATGGCTTTGAGCTTACCATTTATCGCCCATGCCTCTGACTCGCAATATGTCCCTGGTCTTGAAGGTATCAAGGGCAGTGTCTACCGCCACCGGGCGTGTATCATCGTGTTTATTTGGCCAATTATAGCGCAGATGAGAACGAGGCTGCGCCTCCAGGCAGTGACGTTGATGTGACCGCTTTGATCAATCGCGTTTTGTGGGTCACGCCGCAAAAGATTTTGGGTGGTGATCTCTTATTCGACGCCAACATTCCCATCGTAAAGACCGATATTGAGATCAAAGGTCAGGTACAGGACGATCGCACGGGACTGGCTAATATTTATGCTGGTAGTTATCTGACGTGGCACGGCGATCGTTGGGATACGATTGCGGGTGCAGGCTGGTACTTTGGTGACAGCGGTGATGCTGAAGTCAGAAGAATTGCCAGTCCTGCAAAAGATTATGACTCTTTGTCGTTCACCTTAGGCGGTAACGTCAAGCTGAACAAAGCCGCTGATATTGATTTTAGTGCGTTAGGGACGTATGAGATTCCTCAAGAAGATGGCTTTGATGAAGAGCTGATGATTGAGTGGGGTCTGAGCAAAAGCTTTGGCATGCTTGACGTGGGTCTGGTCGGTTATAATACCTTTGAGACAGGCGCAGGTAATGAAAAACGCAACGCGGTCGGTATATCAACCGCTTACTTCTCACCAGATCTATTGCTCGGCGGTGACGTTGGCGTCTATAAGGAATACTCGAACGAAAATACCTTTGAGGGTAACCTTATCAGAGGCTCATTGACCAAAGTGTTTTAAGACTGTTGATATGGGATGAAAGTTGCGTTGATCGCATTTAGCAAGTGCCCAAGCTCTGCTGGCAATCTGTTCTTTTTACATGCAACCCCCTTGACGGTCAGCCAAGGGGGTTTTATTGCCTTACTCACTACTCACTACTCACTATGTTATTTAACCCAGCACCGCCATTTCCTGCTGACTAAAAAACGAAGCGCCGTCTGGTAGCTCTGGCAATCGAAGGGTGTTTGCCGTCATGCGTACCTTACCGCTTAGCGCCCCACTGACCAGTATTCTCTCATGTCTACTGGGTAGCGGGTTTGGGGATAGTGCGTGTGCGTCTTCTGCGTTATAAACAGAGATAAATAAATATCTGGGCAAGTCACTATGATTCGGCCCTGATGAATGCAGTAACCTACTGTGCATAAAGCAAATAGACCCCGCTTTGCCAATACAGGGCACAAATTGTTGGCACTTCTCTGCTTCTATGTCATCACTCACCTTACCGACAAACTTTCCATTGTTCCAATGGGAAAACAGCTCACCTTTATGGCTGCCGGGTACAACCAGCAATGGGCCGTTGTCCATCGTCACCTCACCAATCATCAGCAGTGCCGTGAGCATGTCATCATTGGTATGCGGCGTAAATGGAAAGTCCTGATGCCATTTAACCGTGGTCGAGGTGTTGGGTAGCTTGGCGTTGATCTTGCTGTGGTGAAAGCAGGTACCCTGCCCGCCTATGAGCGCACTCGCCATCTCAGACATCGTGGATTTGAGCGCCATATCGGCAAAGGCCTCAGATATTTCCGTCGGTGAGGTGACCCGTCTTAAAGATGGGTTTTTGGCACTATGGTCTTTTGGATCGATATCAAACCGTGCTCTACCATCGAACGTTGACCCCCACGCTTCGCTGTGTCCTTTACTGTCATCCACCCAAGCCTGTATTTGCTTTAGTAATTCAGCGAGCGCCTTGGGGTCAATGGCATCGTCGACCACCAAATAGCCATCATCATGATACTGCTGGATTTGTTTGCTGGTTAACATATGCCGCCCCTTCCCTTCTTGTGTCTTGTTTGACCATCACGGTTTGGCTATCAGTTCATGACCTTGTCGATATCAGCTTGGCTCGGTACGGTTAGGCCATAAACGCTCAGGATTTTTTCTAAGTCGCCAGAGGCTTTCATTTGCTCGATGCCGTCTGAGATGATTTGATAGGTTTCGGTATCGCCTTTTTTGACACCCACACCGCCGACAATAGGCGCTATCTCTTGGGTTGAGGTGATTTTGACGCGGTCACCGAGCTTATCAGCGGCAGCTTGCATCACCGCGGCATCATCATACTGAATATCGACCGCTCTTGATAATAAGGCTTGAGAGGTTTGCGGTGAGGTTTCGTATTCACGAATTTCGATAGCGCCTTGGTTTTGTTCCACACATTTGGCTGATATTTTCCCCAGCTGATTGACAAACTCTGTCCCTTTCATCGCCCCTACTTTTTGACCACACAAGTCATCAGCACCTTGTGGTGCCATGTCTGAGTCGCCGCGCACCAATAGTGAGATGTCGGTTTTGTAATACGGAATCATATCAATCTGCGCCAAGCGATCTTTGGTGATGTACATTGATGAGTACAGCACATCAAACTTGTCTCCTTTTAACCCAGGAATCAGGTTTGCCCAGCGGGTATCTTCCCATTTTGGTGTGATCTCACCGTTGATCTCGGCGACTTTGGCCATAATTTCCACATCTACCCCGCCTGGATTGCCCTGCTCGTCCAGATACTCGTAAGGAGGAAAGGTCATATCAGACCCTACGGTAAACACGCGCTTTTCAGACCCTGCCTCGGCACTGGCGCTATCGGTAGTAGCAGCGCTGCTCTCTTGACTGCTGACAGGCGCTTCGCTCGAACAGGCATTTAATACCAAGCCTGCCGCAGCAGAAAGTAACATCAGTTTTAATGGCTTCATCGTAGTCATTCCTAGTGGGTTTTTGAGGGTAAACAACGCTATCAAAGGCGCTGACAACATCTTTATTGCTTAGCTCAGTTATACTAAATACGAGCTATTAAAAGCAATTTTGAAAAACCTACCCACTACTACTGCAAATCCTATTTAAAAAAATCGCTTTGTTTTCAATGCGCTGTGTATAGTAATTATTTTACATACTTACGATACATACTAAGGTGATTTATGAGCGATTTAAAAAATGACATGCAAAACCATGAGGCGCGGACGCGTATGGATCTTGCGGCTTGTTTTCGTTGGTTTGCACGGTTAAATATGCATGAGGCGGTTGCCAATCATTTTAGTGCGTCGGTATCTGAAGATGGCAGTCAGTTTTTGATCAATCCCAAATGGCAACATTTCTCCACCATCAAGGCGAGTGATTTGATCTTGTTAGATAGCAATAATCCTGACAGTGAGCTGTTGGCAAAAATTGACCCCACTGCATGGGCCATACACAGCCAAATCCATCTCTTGCGCCCAGATATCACATGCGTGCTGCATTTGCATCCGATTTATACCACTACCATCTCGACGCTAAAAGATCCGACCATCAAACCGATTGACCAAAACACGGCGCGTTATTTTAATCGGGTGACCTACGACACCTGCTATCAAGGTATGGCGGATACGCATGCAGAAGGCAAAAGACTTGCCAGCCTGCTTAATAACCACAGTCGTCTGCTGATGGGCAATCATGGGGTGCTGATCGGCTCGCACAGCATCGGTGTGGCGTTTGATGACATGTACACCATTGAGCGCGCCTGCCAAGTGCTCACAACCGCTTACGCGACCAATCAGCCATTGCGCCTTATCCCCGATGACGTCGCAGAAAAGACGGCTCAAGACTGGGAGTCTATTGAGGACTTTAGCGAAGCACATTTAGAAGAGATTAAAAGGCTACTGCTGATACAAGAGCCTGATTTTATTGAATAATTTTTAATCTATTTTTAGTAAAACTCTATTTGTCCAGCCCATCCATACTTGTCTGATAAAAAATACAATGCTAAAGAAAAAGCCCTTATATACGATGATATAAGGGCTTTTTTAGCGACTCTAATTAATATAAAAACTGATCTATGAAAATCAGTCATTACTTTTAATTGATATTTTGTACAAACTGATTAAAGCGCTCGTTGGTACTGTTTCTAAGCGCCTCAGGTGATCCTTGCTCAACAATATGACCCCCTTCCATGAAGATAACACGGTCGGAAATATCAAAAGCAAAGCTCATTTCGTGCGTGACAATAATCATGGTCAGCCCTTCTTTGGCAAGCTGCTCCATTACTTTTAATACTTCGCTGACTAACTCAGGATCTAAGGCAGACGTTGGTTCATCAAACAAGATAATAGAAGGTTCCATCGCGAGCGCACGGGCAATCGCTACCCGCTGCTGCTGACCACCTGAGAGCTGATGCGGGTATTTTTTTGCATGGGCCTTCATACCGACTTTGTCTAGCATCGCAATTGCGGTCAGCTGATTGATGCCTTTGTCATACACCTTGTGGTACTGAGGTGCCAGCATGATATTTTCTAAAACAGTCTTATGCGGGAACAAATTAAAATTCTGAAATACCATGCCGATATTTATAATTTGTTCTCTAAAGGGCTTGGATTTATCGGTTAGAACAGTATCTTTTAAAAACGGATTACCCATTAAATTAACCGTGCCTTTATTAAGCGCTTCCAAGCTGTTTAAGGTACGAATAAAGGTGGTTTTCCCTGAGCCTGATGGGCCAATGATAGACACCACCTCACCCCATTTTACCTTTAAATCGATACCTTTGAGCACATGATGCTCACCATAGGATTTGTGAATATTGATAGCCTCAAGCGCGTAGTCGCCTTTTCGTTCTGAATTAATGTCTTTGTAATTATTCAGTGATTTATTGGCGCTGATATTACCGACCAACTCGCCTTCTTTTAAGATACCGGGCTTGCGTTGCGTGATATCGATAAATTTCTCAAAGCGCTGAATCAAAAAGCCAAAAACAGTGACAATCAAAATGTAGTAAAACGCGACCGCCAGCATGGTCTCAAGCACCAAGAAGTTTTGGGCATACAAACGCTGTCCGACCAATAGGATCTCAGTCAAAGAGATCACCGATACCAGTGAGGTGAGTTTGACGATAACCACGAACTCATTGCTCAGTGTAGGCAGCGCGATTCTTAACGCTTGCGGCACCACGATCAGTCGCTGAATCCCCATTGGTTTGATACCTAACGCCTTGCCTGCCTCTATCTGCGCTTGATGAACTGAGCTCAAGCCGCCGCGATGAATCTCAGCGATATAGGCGGTCTCACATAAGGTTAAGGCAATCAGACCAGACATAAACGATGAAGACAGGATCACGCTGGTCTGTGGAAACACCTGCGGCATACTGTAGATAAAGATGAGGAGTACCAGTAAAGGGATACTGCGAAACAGCCATATATAGGCGCGGCTTAATAATGAGACGGGTTTGAGTTTGGATTTTTTGCCCAGTGCCATCACAAAGCCAAGGACGATGCCCAAAACCCATACCAACACGCTAAGTTCAATAACGGTCAAGGTGGCTTGCCAAAAATTCGTGTCTTTTAGCAAGCTAAAAGTATATGCCCAATCAAATCGCATAATCTGTCCTCTAAAATTCGTTAAGGAGTAAAGCTATAACAACGTCGCAACCAGCTGGTCTAAAAAGTGGCAACAAGCGTTTAATTGGCTAATAGCAATGTATTCGTTGGGTTTGTGGGCAACCTCGATAGAGCCTGGGCCACAAACCAAAATGGGCGAGTCAAAACATTGTTGGAACAAGCCTGCCTCTGTGCCAAAGGAGAGTTTGGTAGTGTTGGACTGTGGCAATAACGCCTGAATGCTTTTGACGGCTGGCTGCGTGTGATGGGTCATGAGTCCAGGGTACTGGTTGATGTCTTGCAGCTCATAACGACCGCTAGCATCTTTTGCCGCAAAATCTTTTAAGATCTGTGTTTGAATCGCGGCACTACTGTCTTCTGCGACATTGCGAATTTCATAATCGAGCTGGCACAGATTGGGCACGACATTTAACGCGGTACCGCCGTGAATCTTGCCCACATGAATGGTTGAATACGGAATGTCATAGCCTGTATCCTGATGCCCGTCTTTGGCAATCATCTGCTGACTGTCAATCAGGCTTTGTACAAAGGCACTAGCCGCGTGGATGGCATTGGCATAGTGTGGCGCTAGCGCAGAATGCCCCTCTGTACCGTGAAAGCTCACTTGAAACACGGCTTTGCCTTTATGACTGGTTGCCACGTCCATCAAGGTCGGCTCACCTATGATCACCACTCTGGGCGGTACAATTAAGCGGCTCAGCTGGGTTAAGATATGCCTAACCCCCACGCAGCCGATCTCTTCGTCATAGGACAGGCACAAATGCAGCGGATAGGTTAAGGGCATGCCCGCAGCCTTTTTCATCATGACCAGCGCGCAGGCAATAAAGCCTTTCATATCGGCACTGCCGCGACCATACACATGGTCGTTTTTAATAACGGCGGTAAACGGGTTGGTGTCCCAGTCTTGACCTTCGACAGGCACCACATCGGTATGCCCCGATAGCAACACGCCAGCGCTGTCTTTAGGGCCTGTGCTGATAAACAGGTTGGCTTTGTTCTGCGCGTCGTTATAGTTGGTGGTGATGTCGATATTGTCGTGGTCTAGATAGTGTTTGACGTAGTCGATCAGCGGTAGGTTGCTCTTATAAGAGGTGGTGTCAAACGAGATGAGCTGCTCTAACACGGCTAGGCATTCTGAGTGGTGTGGCATCCGCTGTCCTTATTCTTTTTGGTTCTTGATATGCGCTTCAGAAAAGTATGAAACGCTCATGCCGGGTATGTACTGATTGGAGATAAAGGCTTGGCAGCGACTACAAAACGCTTGCTGAGCATTGGTCAATGTGGCGTTTTTGGGCGTGGCAATGCCAATTTTCATCGGCCGTGTATCGCCAGATATCCTGACCATGACCAGTTTTTTGCCGTCGTTAGACAAGTTGGTTTTTGGACGGACGTTTAAGATGGTGTAGCCAATGTTGTTCCCCACCATGGAGCGAATCACATCGACATACTTACAAGTGTCGATGATGTTGGGCTTTAGGTTTTTTTTGCGAAACAAAGACAAAAAGTAGTCATTACTGTAGGGCATATCGAGCAGGATCATCGGATATTCGGTCAGCTCTTCTAATGTCACCGCCTTGTGTTTGGCCAGTGGGTGCGTCTCAGCCAACAACACATACGGCGGTAAATCGGCCAATGGCGTAAAGTTAATGACATTCTCATCGATATGTAAGTCATAGAGTAAGGCCAGATCTAGTGTGTTGTTGGTCAGCTCTTGCACTAAATTGTGATGGTCATTGATCACTGCTTCCAACTCAATTTGCTTGTACAAGTTGGCAAACCCGTGGATGATCTCAGCATAAATAGACGGGGCAAATGCTGAAAAACAGCCGACCTTGATCTTGCCGCGCATGATCCCTGTGAAGTCAGCTGACATCGAGTACAGATCAGAGGACTGCGCCAAAATTACTTTACAGGCGTTCTTTACCTGCTCGCCAATTTCCGTCAACAACAAGCCTTTAGCATGTTGGCGAATGAACAGCTGAACATGCAGCTCTTCTTCCATATGCGCAATCGCCGCCGATATCGAGGGCGATGAAATATGGATTTTTTCCGACGCAATGATGATGCTGCCGCTTTCTGCGGTGGTGACGAAATATTCCATCTGGCGTAACGTAATTCGACTTAACACGATAGATCCTTTTGATAAATGGCAGTTTATAGGTCTCCAGGCACGCCGTAGCTTGGTGAAATGGTGGGATTTAAGGCGCGGACGATATAGTCGTCCAATTGTGGCTCATAGATGTGCCACAATTGCTGCAAGTCCTCTATGGGCGTGTCTGACCAGTCCACCCGTAGATCGACAATCGGCCATGTGGCTTTGTCTACCACCAGTAACCCTGCAGAGTGCACGTCCCCTTCTTCACCACCAGCGTGATAACCCGATACTAAGCTCTCAAGCAATCTGCTGGCAAGAGATCCCTCGCTTTGCTCAAACGCCATCAGCATTTTTTCAGGGACACTACGATTCGCTAACATATTGCCAGCACAGGCGGCATATCTACCTTGCGCCGTCGCGAACGTCCCTAGCGTATGCTCACCGCTAAACACAAACGGCGTATCAGTCACATTCAGCGCCATCAGCTGCCGATACTCGATAAACTCAGTGCTCTTGACCAGCTCATGACCGGCATCGGTCGGGGCGACGTTGTATTGCATCATCTCAAGCAAGATTTGCGATAAGTTAGGGTCAGTGATGTTTTGACTGGCAACCACGCCAACCCCTGCCTTGGCACGGATACATCTAGAAGCCACGGCGGGTGATGAAGAGCTGACTGCCGCGCCCAGCTGTCCTGTCTTTTTGCAGCGCGCAATAATAGAAAATGTCATCGTATATCCTTAGTCTAATTATGGATTTAAATCACAGCGGTCGCATCGATCTCAACCAGCCATTCAGGACGTGCCAGCGCAGAGACCACGATGCCTGTCGATACAGGATAGACGCCCTTGAGCCAGCGCCCGACCACACGGTAGACGTCTTCGCGGTATCTAGGGTCTATGATATAGATGGTGATTTTGCAGATGTCGGTCAGCTCACCGCCTGCCTCTTTGAGCAGCATGCTGATGTTGTGCATCGCTTGCTCGGTTTGGCCTTTGACATCACCCACGCACACGCTCTCACTGGTGTTTAAGTCTTGGCCGATCTGTCCGCGCAAAAACACGATACTGCCTTTGGCAACGACCGCTTGGCACAGATCATTGTCGATATTTTGCTCAGGGTAAGTCTCTTGGGTATTAAAGGTGCGAATACGGGTATGCTTTACGGGTGTCATGGTTGACCTCTTATCAGTCTTCATTAGGATGTGCTATCGCCTTACAAACAGTATGTCGCAAATCAAATTCAAGGCAAATTAGCATTTCCGTTGCAGTGATTAGGCTCAGCCATATCAGAGTGATTCGGTTTTTTTGAGGTAGCTATTCAGGACATACGATTGTCATTCTCGATACAGAAAAATTACTATGATTTGGGTGGATATGACCTTGATAGAAGACACAGCGATAGCGAGGCATATCTTCAAAAACGTGGGTATTCAACACATTAATTTTTATGCAGAGAGAATGGTCATATGGCAATCGATAATAAAAGTGTAGACACGCTGGTTGTGGGGTCAGGTCAGGCAGGTATTGCGATGAGCGAGCATTTGGGCCATCTCGGTATTGAACACGTCGTCTTAGAAAAAGACAGAATCGCTGAGGCTTGGCGCACGCGTCGTTGGGATTCGTTGGTTGCCAACGGCCCTTGCTGGCATGATAAATTTCCCAATATGGATTTTCCTCATGACCCAGACAGCTTTGTGCCGCATGGGGAGGTGGCTAAGTATTTTGAAAATTATGCCAAGATGATTGACGCACCGATTGAGACGGGCGTCGAAGTACAAAACATCGTCAAAAACAAGCACAAAAAAGGCTTTAGCGTCAGTACCAATAAGGGCACGCTGCTGGCGAACAATATCGTAGTCGCCACAGGGCCGTTTCAAAAACCCCTTATCCCCAAAATCGCCCCACAAGATACCAGCCTGTATCAAATACATTCAGATCACTATAAAAATCCCGAGCAGCTGCCTGAGGGTGCGGTGCTGATTGTCGGTGCTGGCTCGTCAGGGGTGCAAATCGCCTCAGAGCTCAACAGTGCAGGTAAAAAGGTATACTTATCCGTCGGCCCGCATGAGCGTCCGCCGCGCAAATACAGAGACAGAGACAATGTGTGGTGGCTGGGGGTTTTGGGCACATGGCATGAGACCACACCGCCGCAACGACCGATTAAAGGCTTTGCCGTAAGCGGTATGAATGGCGGACAGAGTGTTGATTTTAGAAAAATGGGACATGAGGGCATTCATCTGGTCGGCATGACCAAAGCATTCACTGACAGTACCGTGTCGTTTAATGATGATTTGGTAGACAATATCGTCAGTGCTGAACAAAGCTACTTGGACAATCTTGAAGAAATGGACCGATATATTGACAATAACGGTCTGGATTTGCCCAAAGAGCCTGAGGCCAAGGTGTTTATAGAAATGCCTGAGTGTATGACCGCGCCCATTGACGCGCTCGATTTTGAAAAAGACAACATCACCAGTATCATTTGGGCATCAGGCTTTGGCTATGATTATCACTGGCTCGATTTTGATATCTTTGCGGACAATGGCGCGCCCATACACAACAGAGGCATCACCAGTGAGCCGGGGCTTTATTTTGTTGGGTTGCCGTATTTATCGGGCAAAGGCTCTAGCTTTATCTGGGGCGTGTGGCATGACGCCAAGCGCATCGCCGAATATATCGACATCCAAAGACACTATCAGCGTTATCAAACTCCGGCTAATAGCCCCACAAAATCATAACACCTTTCGACATGATAGAGGCTGCTTGTCGGTGTCCCGCCAGCATACAGGCCGTCATGGTGGTTACTCTTGGGCTACTTACAGCGCTTAGCGAGCCGCCAACTGCTGAGTAAGTAGCGTCTCAATGTCTGACTTTAGTACCTGATCATCACTCTTATTGGCGCTGCGTTTTGCCTCTTGTAGATTTAAGATAGCAGCGTCAATCTGTCCCAGTTCCAGCTGTAGTACCGCCATCGAAAACGCGATAGAAGCCATGTGATCTTTGGCATTGATGGCGGTGGCTTTGGTGAGCGCTTTTTCATAGCCTGCGATGGCGTCAGCGCGCGATTCTGTAAAATCGGCTAACGTCTCCCACTGCTCGGGATGGTCTTTATCTGTGCCTTCGTTGGCGGTGCAGATGGTCTGCAGTACGGCATAATGGGCATCAAACGCCTCTTGGTCACCGCGGCGGTCAGCCTCTAACAGCTTTTCGGCCAAGCTATAGACAGACTTATATATTTTGGTATTGATCATAACCAGCTCCCCCTTCTCTACTGCGCGTGGTCAACAGCATAAAGGTATGTATTAATAAAGGTGATAACAGGGCTGCCATCATAGTGAATCGTGATAAAAATAGATACCACGCTTTGATCAAGATAATCACTTTTATGTGATAAAAAAATCATTCGTAAGTATTCGAAATTTTGTCATATCTGACGAGCCCTATTTTTTGGAAAAAATAGCTGACTGGCATAAGATATGAGGTATGATAAAGACTTTACCTTACTAGAGTTTATTAATTTTAAGAAATAAAGGTTTTCATCGGGAGCAAAGTACCATGAGCAAAGCGTTAGATGTTTATTCTGGCTTACTAGATTTATCAAGTCAGAATAATGGTTTTTACTACAAAGATTTCATACAAGATGATAGGATTTATAGAGTTTTTGATTACCATCTTGTTTCTTGGTCAGGGTTTCAGAAGCCTTATGCCAAACACTGCCGAGGTATTACGTACGATATAACAGCCCCAGAAAACCCAGTACTTGTATCACTGCCAATGGATAAGTTTTTTAATTATACCGAAGGAGGTATTGACCATAGCAATAGTGAGCTTCTTTTTTATATGGAAAAGCTCGATGGTAGTCTTGTCTCATCCTATCTTCATAATGGCAAACTGCAATTAAAAACCAAAAGCAGTCTGTTTAGTGACCAGGCAACCGCTGCCATGAACTGGCTTTCTTTGCCTGAAAATGCAGATTACTACAACTTTGTAGTGCTTACTACCGAGCGTAATCAAACCGTTAATTTTGAATGGGTATCACCAAATAACCGTATTGTTGTGCCCTATCAAGAAGAAAAACTCACGATAATCAATATTCGGGATATGAATACCTTTGAAACCTCTTATCCAACTGAGCACCCCTACTATGTGAAAAATGTGGTGCCAGAAGAGGCTAATATAGAAAAAGTTGTTCAGGCTACTTACGATAATAAGCAGGGTGAAGGCATCGTATTGGTGCTTAAATCAAGTGATGATACGATCTATCATGTCAAAGTCAAAACTCATTTGTACACTCAACTCCACGGATTGAACGATAGCATCAATAACCCAGCTAAGTTGGCAGAGCTGATTATTGATGGCAGTATTGATGATATGCGTCAGAAGTTTATCGGACAATCTGAAATCTTAAAAATTATTGATGCATCCGAATCGAAAGTTGTTCCCATTTATAATAATTTAATTAAGGAGACGGAAGCCTTTTATGATGAGTATAAACACCTAGATCGTAAGTCTTATGCGCAAAACGCACATGCTGAGCTAGGTAAAAAAATGGTCTTGGCAATGGGGTTATATCTTGGTGCAGAACCAAAATATAAAGAATTCAGTCTTAAAAATTTAAAATACATATATGATATATAGTAACTTTAAGATCGCAACGACTAGGCACCCTACTTGTTTGCCGCAAGGGTGCCCAGTCACCTATTAATCAAAAGCCTGCAAAAACGCATCATCTGGCATGAGTGGCTGCTGATCGGTTTGCGCCGTCACAATAAGCCCCTCACCCCATACAAACAGCATATCGGCCTTTTGCTGAGCCTGACTCTCTCCTACTTGTTCAAAGTGTTGTAGCAACCATTGCCTGACTTCACCTTTGTGCTGCTTGGCGATTTGATGTGGTACGCTGTCGGCTGATGAATACTCGGCGCAGGCATTGATAAACATGCAGCCATAAAAATCTGCTGATGCCGTCCATTGCCGCAAAAAAGACAAATAACACTGCACCACCTCGATTGAGGCACTGATTTGGCATTGATTAAAATGATCGGTCAACTGGCTCATAAACATCTGATGGCGATAGCCGAGCACTGCCTCGATCAAGCCTTCTTTGTTGCCAAAATGCGCATACAGCGTTCGCTTGGTTGTACCTGCCTGCTTGGCTAACAGCTCGACCCCGCTATCATGAAAGCCCTGCTGATAAAACAGCTCATAACTCTTTTTTAATATGATATCTCGCACTGACATGAGCGTCACTCCTGCTCTTTTAGTTCTACGGGAAAATAATCATGGTATCTAAGTATACTGTTCGGTATACTTAAGAATATATACCGAACAGTATATCATTTATGGTGCATTTTTAGGGTTGGTTAATAACAGGAGTAAACATGTCAGTATTTTTGAACCAGCACACGTTAAGCGGTCACACCAGTCAATGTCCCAAAAGACTGCCATTAGCCATGATAATGGTAGCATGGCTGGGTGGCACCATCGCAACGGCAACGCTGGCGCTATTGGGCAGCGGGATTGCCACGACAATGATCTTAGGCTCGTTTGGTGCCAGTTGCCTGCTGATCTTTGCTTACCCTGCGAGCCCTTTTGCCCAGCCTAGAAACGTCATCGGTGGGCACTTTGTCGCGACTTTGACAGGGCTAGTATTTATGACGCTATTTGGGGTGCATTGGTGGAGTATGGCGACAGCGGTCGGTACCGCCATTGCGCTCATGCTGCTATGTAGGATGCCGCACCCACCTGCGGGCTCCAATCCTTTAATTGTCATGCTGGGCGCCGTAAAGTGGAATTTTTTGATCACCCCTACCTTGCTTGGTGCTATCGTTTTGGTGCTGGTAGCGCTTGTTTACAACAACCTAGGTAAAGACAGACAATATCCAACCTATTGGTGGTAAAAGCCCGCTGTGAGTAAAGACATAGCAGGCTGGCAAGTATTGTCAATTATTCAAATAATCACCCAACCACGCCAAAAAATCATCGCTGGTTGTCGATACATTCAAACGCAGATGCGTTGAGGCGCGCGCATCTGGATAAAACAGTTGTCCGGGTGCCACCAGCCAGCCGTCTTTATAAGCATCTAACGCCAGCTGGCTGGTATCTTGCTGAGTATCTACCCACACAAACAGTCCCGCTTGCGTATGCTCAGGATAGACAAGGCCAATCTCTGGTAATGCGCGCCTCAGTCTTTGATGAGCACCATATAAGTGCTGGTGGACTTTTTTAATTTGCCTGCGATACTCGCCGTGTGTCCACAAATGATGAATCACGCGCTCACCAAATTCTGGCGTATTCATATTACTTAAGGTCTTGATACGCAGTACCTCATCAATGAAATCATCTGGGCAGACCAATAGGCCGACGCGCCAGCCTGAAGCCATCGATTTTGAAAACCCAGTGGCATAAAACACCCGCTCGAACTGATCAAGACTGCCATAACGTAGCACCTGACCACCCGGTACAAAAGCCGCGTATAAATCATCCTCAAAAATATACGCATCGTATTTATGAATGAGATTGAGCACTTGATGCGCACGCGCAGGATGCAGATTGTATGAGGTTGGGTTGTGTAGCACGCTATTGGTCAAATACAGCTTTGGATGATGCGTGGCAAACAGCTTTTGCATGTGCTCAATGTCAGGCCCTTGATGATCGCGCTGGACAGCGACGACATTCAGCCCTTGTTGTTGTAAGCAACTTGACAACCAAAACCAACCCGGCCCATCAACCACCACGGTATCACCGACATCAGTGAGCAGCTGCGCAACCATAGTGACCGCTTGCGATATACCTGCTGTGGTGATGACATTGTCCGCATGAGTTTGCATGCCCAAAGTATGCAACTGCTGAACCAATTGCTGGCGCAGGGGCAGATAGCCTTGCACCTCGCCATAGTCATAGATAAAGCCGTCTGCTTGCTGGGTGACCTGCCGTATCGCCCATTCCATCTTATCATTACGTACCCAATCTCTAGGTAAGGTGCCCACCCCTGGCGAACAGTGGTGCGGTATATTGCTAAATACTTGCTGCACCAGCCAGCGCGTATCGATCACCGGATACTTAGCAACCACTTTATTGTGCTTTGGTTCAGTTACCTTTGCCACCGCATTGACATAGTAACCCGAGCTGGGTTTGGCTGTTAATACATTGGTCGCTACCAGTTGCTCATAGGCCTGCACCACCGTAAAGCTGGATACTTCCAGAAGCGTTGCCAGCTTTCTGACGGAGGGGACGCGCTGATTGGGCAAATAAATTTGCCAGTCAATACGCTGCTGTAGCCACTCAGCGACAGCAGCGGTTTTGGTGAGATTGGGGTTTAGGGTATAGGTTTGAGCCATAATAAGCCACGCTTGTTGTTGTATATAAACAGACACACAGGTCAACTGTCACGGTAATATCGACTATACACTTTGTTCACTGTTAATAGAACTGTATCGGGTCTGTTATGGTCATTTGCACTATAGTTGAGTTCATTGATAACCGTTACAACCACACAATATGGTAACCAGATGAACATCACAACCGGCCTTGAGGGCAACATCTCCGCATTGGCAGTCTTCTTATTGATCAACTCCATCACCCCTGGGCCCAACAATTTAATGCTGCTGCATGGCAGTATCAAGCATGGGTTTTGGGCGTGTCGCTATCATCTATTAGGCATCACTACGGGCATTGCAGTGATGCTGGCACTGAGCTACTGGGGGATGGCGACATTAGTGGTCAGCTTTCCTACCATGATGTTGGCGATCAAGGTACTGGGCACGCTCTATCTGTTATGGCTTACCTATCATATGGCAAAAACGGACTTTACCGCGGTGGTCAGTGAGGCGATGCATGACGAGCAGGCAGCTGGAGCCGCCACCAGTAAAAAACGTATGGGCGAGTTGCCACTCAGCTTTGGACAGGCGTTGCTGTTTCAATGGCTCAACCCAAAGGCTTGGACGATGACGATGGTGGCACCCAGTTTGGCCATGTTTTATGCCAGTAACTCGTGGCTGCACAACCAGCTGCTACTGGTCATGTGTGCCGCCATCAACCTCTTGTCCATCAGCTGCTGGGCGGCAGGCGGTCACTGGTTGCGCGCACTGGTACATTTACCGCGCGTGATGCGGGGTATCCATACGCTAATTATTGTGATGACGCTATATTGCGCCGTCATGCTGTGGCGATAAGTGTCTCGTCCTTGCATATCCATGATTAGCCATACAACTGTTTTAAAAAGGCACGCTTATGACCATAAAAGAACGGATACTCGCCATCGCTATCGTCTTGATTTGGGGCGTTAACTTTGTGGTGATTCGCTGGGGCATTGAAGAGGTACACCCCGTCACCATGACCGCCCTGCGATTTTTATTAACGGCGCTGCCCATGATATTTTTTATTAAAAAACCTGATGTGGCAATGCGTTACGTTGCCACGTATGGCATGCTGTTTGGCGCAGGGGTCTGGGGTGTGGCAAATATAGCGATATTTTTGGGCACGCCAGCAGGCATGGCAGCGCTGTTATTACAGATGAGTCCGTTTTTGACCGTACTGGTCGCGGTTGCCGTTTTTAAAGAAACACTCAGCCCAAGACAAACGATGGGTATCGGGGTGGCTTTACTGGGATTTGCCGTCATCTGCTTGTTTAAGTCAGACCATCTAGACTATACAGGTATCGCTTTGATGCTGCTTGCGGCGCTATTTTGGACGATCTGTAATAGCATAATCAAGATGGCGAAGCCTAAGGCGGTTGTCAGCTTTACCGTCTGGTCGAGCCTGTTTGTTCCGATACCCATGTTGCTTTTATCATGGATATACGCGCTGTTTTTTAATGTTGAATTGACTACGTTGGTGCAACTGCCAAATATAAAAGGCTGGTTGTCTATACTCTTTCAAGCGTTTGTTGTCACTCTGTTTGGCTATGCGATCTGGACCCGCCTGATCAGTCAGCATGGCTTGACCACAGTCACCCCTTACTCCCTATTAGTACCGATCTCAGGCTTATTTTTTGGCTGGTGGTTCTATAATGAGAGACTCTCAATCAGTGAGCTCATCGGTTCAGGATTGGTATTGGTGGGGTTGATCTTGTTAACCGTGACTTTTTCTTATAGACGTAAACAGCCGCGAGGCGATGATGACGTGACTGGTGCAACACGTTAACATCAGCCATAGCTTTATTTGCTTGTATCACGATATAAGGTGGTTTTTGATTCTTCCCTAAAGTCTTCATAAGTGAGATCAGGATCATCACCTTGAGTGGTTGTACTGTTGCTGGCAGGTTGTTGCACATTGGCGCTGCCTGTCACCGCATCGCCACCAGCTGCGGTAGCGTTGCTTTCTTCTGTCCCTGAATTGCCCGTCGCGGTCTCAGATGTACCGTTGCTACTACCTTTATCTGCTGGCATTAACACAAAAAATGCCGCCGCACCGATCAAGCAACCGCACACCAGACCGATGATGAGCAGCTTCATACCGCCTTGCTTGGAGGTTTTTGGTTTTGCTACAGTATTGGGGACTGCAGGCGCGTCTACTTCGCTATCTTGAGCAACGTCGGTGTCTGTTTCGTCCGTCTCGTCTGACATAGTGGCATCAGCTGCTGGCGCCGCGCTCTCTGATGCTTGGTTGTCCTCACTACTGTCTTCACTGTCATCAAGGCTATTATCAAGCTCAAGCGACTCATCATCAGCCACATCGTCTGTATGGTGATCGGTGTGCGCTTGCTGCTCTTCACGCTCTTGCTGCTCAAAATCAGCAAATAAGCGCAGCTCTTCTTCCGTTAATGGCTCATAACCGCCGTCTCTGGCAAAAACATCTGTTGGTGCCTGATTGTCATTACTGTCATTTTTCTTATCTTGACTGCTATCTCCTTCAATCTGCTGCACACGCTTTAAAAAGCGCTGATATATGTCGCTATTGCGGTTCGGCCTACTCAGCCGCGCTTCTTGAGTACCTGCCGTGCCCTGTTGGTTATCAGCACTATCATTATTGTTTGAGTCGTTCATAAAGTACCAAGTCGTGTGTCATGGATAAGATAAGAAGTGGCGATAAAAAGTGCGTTATATTGCGTTATGATACACATACTCGTTACCTAAGCGTAGGAATAATATGCAGGGACAATATAATTGGCAAGTACGTGACCTTCAAGCAAAATTTGTATGGTCAACCATAAATCGTGCTTAAAATATGCACAAAATAGGCCAAGTGGACATTTTTTATGGATCTAAAGCAGCTTAATGCGTTTGTTGCGGTGGCCAATGCGCAAAGTTTTAGCGCCGCCGCTGATATCACAGGATTGTCGCAGCCCAGTCTCAGTCGGCAGCTCAAACAGCTTGAGGATGCCATGGGTGTGGTGCTGATTGATCGCTACCACAGACCACTACAGTTGACTGAGGCGGGCGGGTTTTTTTACGATAAAATAAGCACCATACTGACCGAGATTGACACCGTCACCAGTATGACCCAGCGCCTGTCTGCGCCCAGTAGCGCTTTAAATATTGGTTTTGTGCCGTCGGTACTCTATGGCCTGTTGCCTGAGATCATCGCGACCCTAAAGCAGCAGCATGATGATATCGAAGTCAACCTTAAAGATATCAGCTCTTATCAACAAATTGAAGCCTTAAAAACAGGCGAGATTGATATCGGTTTTGGCCGTTTTGCGCATCAAGACCCATGGGTTCAGCAAATACTACTGCGCCATGAGCGCTATGTTGCGGCGCTACCAAAAGCGCACCCACTGGCGTCGGTAAGCTATCAGCAGCTGCGAGATTTGGCAGGCAACCATTTGATTTTATACCATCAAACCCACTTGCCTGCCCAAATCATGGCACAAGCCCATGATGACACAGACAGCACTTCCCATCATGCCAGCTCAGCAACGCGTACCATCACTGAGCCGCTATTGTATTTGTTTGCGCAATACGGTGTGACGCCGTTAATGACTACTAAGGTCAGTGACTTGCAGGTGGCTTTGGGGTTGGTGGCGGCTGGTGAAGGCATCACGCTGGTCCCTGCCAGCCTACAAAGCGTACGTACGGAACAAATCAGCTACCAACGTTTGATTCATGAAAACGTGACCTCGCCTATTTATCTGCATACTTTAAAAGACATCGTACACCCGCGCGTGCCTGATTTGCTACAGGCCATTTATCAAGTCTATGAGCAGCGCGGTATCACCTATCGTCACCAGCAGTTTACCTAGGGCGTGTCTGCCAACCCGTCGATATGAGGCGGTAAAAAATATTATCGCTTACTCATCCGTTATGATACATTCGGTATCTATTTAGCCACCTGTTAAGACTTGGCTTTTGTGCGACTGTATGATATTAATCAGGCTTAGACTGATAAACAGTCCACACAACATAGCAGGTCATGGATGGCCTGTCTTTTTTATACCGAGGGAGTTATGAGTACACAACAAGCAAACACCGCTGATCGTGCAGACAAAGCACATCCTGACGCGCCAACTGCAGATGCAAATACGAACGCAGCAGCACCAGAAAATGAACGCTTTAACTGGCGTATCTTTGGCCCAGGTATTTTGATGGCGACTGCGGCTATTGGCGGCTCGCATCTGATTTCATCGACGCAGGCAGGTGCCATTTATGGCTGGCAGTTGGCAATCATGATTGTGCTCGCCAACGTCTTTAAATATCCGTTTTTTCGTTTTGCTACCGACTATGTTTATGACACAGGCGAGAGCTTGATTGCAGGCTACGCCAAACGCTCAAAGGTCTATCTTTGGGTATATTTTATCCTCTCTATCCTATCAGCGGTGATCAGTACGGGCGCGGTCTCGCTGATCGCGGCGGTGATTTTGGGCTTTATGCTTCCCGCCTCCCTTGGGCTATCGACGGTGGTTCTCTCTATGATCATCGTTGCAGTCTCTTGGTTCTTTTTGATCGCAGGTCACTATAAGCTGCTCGATGGCGTGACCAAGTGGATTATGATTGCGCTGACAACGGCAACTATCGCGGCGGTCGTCATCGCGGCAGGTAAGCCCACCGTGATGGCAGCAGACTTTATCGCGGTATCGCCTTGGAACTTAGCAACTTTGGGCTTTATCGTGGCGCTTATGGGCTGGATGCCAGCGCCACTTGAGTTTGCCGCCATCACCTCGATGTGGACGTCTGCCAAAGTCAAAACCGATCACACCACCCATAAGCAAGGCTTGTTAGATTTTAATGTCGGTTATGCCGTTTCAGCCATTTTGGCCTTGTTTTTTTTATCGCTAGGCGTGTTTGTCCAGTATGGTTCTGGTCAAGAGATTGAGCTGGTCGGCGGTGCGTATATCGGTCAGCTGATCAATATGTATACCGCCACCATCGGCGAATGGTCGCGATTATTAGTCGCCTTCGTCGCCTTTATGTGCATGTTTGGCACCACCATCACCTGTGCTGATGGCTATGGCCGTGCCAATGCGGAGTGCTGGCGTCTGCTCAAGGGCGAGCGCGAAATCAACAAAAAACAAATCGCCTTTTGGACAACCTATGCCATTGGCGGCGGGCTGGTTATCATCACCTTTTTTACTGGTAAATTAGGCGTGATGCTTAAGTTTGCCATGATATCAGCGTTTGTCTCCGCGCCTATCTTTGGCTGGCTTAACTACTCACTGGTCAAAAAGCATAAGAAATTGTCTGCGGGGATGAATGCCTTATCTATCGCAGGATTGATTTTCTTGGCAGGGTTTGGACTGCTGTTCTTGGCCAATTTGGCAGGTCTGTTTGCTTAGATCTGTTTGCTTGGGCTTAGGTTTTTTAAGCGCCGTTTAAATAAAGCCCTAATAGCTCAGCTATTGGGGCTTTTTGATGAGCGCTACCCAATCGATGACGTGATTGATGGATTGATAGTATGCACACTAATTGTAATTAAATGTAAAAATAAAAGCCCGTGATATTTCGACATTTGAGCAATATGAATAGTTATCTCGCTAATCCTTTATTACTTACATAATGGTATTTATATTATGAATAGATTTAAAATAATTATACAAGTTTATTAGTTATTATAATTAATAAGGCAATCTCTCGACCTTTGCAAGCTTTCATAATTGGGTATAATCGATGACAACAAAGAAAATACTTCCCTCTGAGTCTTTATTATCTATACCTGTTTATAAAAGGATATTCACATGACGTTATCTTCAGCAGGCGCACGCTTTCGCAGTGCACTGAAACAAAAAAACGATAACAACCAACCCTTGCAAATTGCAGGTGCTATTAATGCCTATACGGCGATGATGGCGACGCAAGTTGGACATCAAGCGTTATATTTGTCAGGCGCAGGGGTGGCCAACGCGTCATTTGGTTTGCCTGATCTGGGCATGACCAGTCTTGATAATGTCCTAGAAGATGCACGCCGTATTACTGACGCCGTCGACACGCCGCTCCTCGTTGATATTGACACGGGCTTTGGTGGCGCCTTTAATATTGCTCACACCATCAAAAAAATGGAAAAAGCAGGCGTGGCCGCGGTACATATCGAAGACCAAGTGGCACAAAAGCGCTGTGGTCATCGCCCCAATAAAGAAATCGTCAGCATCTCAGAGATGGTTGATCGTCTAAAAGCGGCATTAGATGCCAAAACGGATCCTGATTTTGTGGTGATGGCACGTACGGATGCGCTATCGGTCGAAGGGCTAGACGCTGCTGTCGAACGTGCGGTTGCCTTTCAAGAAGCTGGCGCGGATATGATTTTCGCAGAAGCGCTGACTGACATTGAGATGTATCGTAAATTTACCGATGTACTCGATATCCCTGTGCTCGCCAACATGACCGAGTTTGGTCAGACCGATCTATATAACACGGATCAATTATATGGCGTGGGCGTTGATATGGTGCTGTATCCGCTATCCGCGTTTCGTGCCATGAATAAAGCGGCATTGAACGTTTATCAACATCTATTAGATGACGGCACGCAAGAAAAAGTCGTCGATACCATGCAGACGCGTATGGATCTCTATGACTTCTTAAACTATCACGAGTTTGAGCAAACCTTAGATAAGCTGTTTGCAGACAATAAATAAGCATAATAAGCAGCACTTTTCACTGTAACAACTTTCACTATAAAAACTTAGTAACACCCTATAAAAAGCGACCCACAAAAGGAATGTAACCATGGCAGCACAAAAAGAACTTTCAGGCGCAGGACTTCGCGGACAAGTTGCTGGTAAAACCGCATTATCAACCGTTGGCAAATCAGGCTCTGGTCTGACCTATCGCGGTTATGATGTGTCAGAGCTGGCGGACAAATGTATTTTTGAAGAAGTGGCCTATTTGCTACTTTATGGCAATCTACCGAATCAAAGCGAATTAGACGCTTATCAAGCCAAACTCAAAAACCTGCGTGGCCTACCGCAAGCATTAAAAGACGTACTTGAGCGTATCCCAAGCGACGCCCATCCAATGGACGTGTTACGTACTGGCTGCTCGATGCTGGGTAACCTTGAGACCGAAACGGACTTTGAACAGCAAAACGATAAAACCGATCGTATGCTAGCGGTATTCCCATCTATTATTAACTACTGGTATCGCTTTAGCCACGACAATGTGCGTATCGAGACCGAAACGGATGACGCGACCATTGGCGGTCATTTCTTGCATCTGCTTAAAGGCGAAAAGCCAAACGAGCTACACGAAAAAGTCATGAACGTGTCACTGATTTTGTATGCAGAGCATGAGTTTAACGCGTCGACCTTTACCGCTCGCGTGTGCGCCTCTACCTTATCTGATATTCACTCTTGTATCACAGGCGCGATTGGCTCGCTACGTGGTCACTTGCATGGCGGCGCGAATGAAGCGGCAATGGATATGATTGAAGAATTCACGTCGCCAGACGATGCTGAAGAAAAAATGATGGGCATGCTGGCACGCAAAGACAAAATCATGGGCTTTGGTCATGCCATCTATAGTGAGTCAGATCCGCGTAATGTCGTGATTAAAGGCTGGGCTGAGAAACTGGCTGCCGATGTGGGCGATGAGGTGCTCTATCCTGTGTCCGTACGCTGTGAAGACGTCATGTGGCGCGAGAAGAAACTCTTCTGTAATGCGGACTTTTTCCATGCATCAGCCTATCACTTTATGGGTATCCCCACCAAGCTGTTCACCCCTATTTTTGTCTGCTCACGTCTGACGGGCTGGGCTTCACACGTGTTTGAGCAACGCGCGGACAACCGCATCATTCGCCCAAGTGCAGAATATACGGGTGAAGAATTGCGTCCTGTGCCTGAGATGAGTGCGCGTGATTAGCGATTTAAAACTAAGAGCATATAATGATAAATAAATTAAAAAAATGGCGAAAAAAGCTTACCTTTCGTAGGATTGCACTAGAGTTATTGTGCGCCTTAGTTGATGAGCTTTTTATTTATTTATTACCACTTGCTCTCATTGCGATTGGTTGCATAGTTTTCGTATTGATCGGTATCTGGATAATGCTACCAATCGTTATTGCTCTAGGAGCATTAGCACACTGGGTATTTAAAAAATATAAGCGTATTTAGCATATGCTAAATACTAGACTTTTTTACAAATCTGCTGCGCTTTGATATTTGAATATTTTTCCTAGTAAAACCTATAAAACTCGTATTGGGTTATGCTAAAAGATGGATTTTTTGACTCCTACCGATACTGAATAATTGATTAAAATTAGCCAACCGCTAAAGGTGACTTATGGACAACACCCTCGTACAACCCATGAATGACGACTTTAAAAAGCCGCTACCAGATACCGATTTGTATTATTTTGACGCGCGTGAAGCCGTTGACAGTATTGAGGCTGGCGCGTATGACAAACTGCCCTTTTGCTCAAAAGTATTGTGTGAAAACCTCGTCCGTCGTTGTCCGCCAGAAGATTTGACGGCGGCGCTCACGCAGCATATTGAGGGCAAGCAAGATCTTGATTTTCCTTGGTACCCAGCCCGCGTCGTCTGTCATGACATTTTGGGTCAGACCGCCTTTGTTGACTTGGCAGGCTTGCGCGATGCCATCGCTGAACAAGGCGGTGATCCGTCCAAAGTAAACCCTATCGTGCCGACCCAGCTTATCGTTGACCATTCATTGGCCGTTGAGCATGCTGGGTTTGAAGACAATGCGTTTGAAAAAAACCGTGCCATTGAAGAGCGCCGTAACGATGACCGCTTTCACTTTATCAACTGGTGTGAGTATGCCTTTGATAATGTCAATGTCGTCCCACCGGGCAATGGCATCATGCACCAAATCAACCTTGAGAAGATGTCACCTGTGGTTCAGGTAGTGAAAGGCCATGACGGTTATGATGTTGCGTTCGCCGATACGTTAGTCGGGACGGACAGTCACACGCCGATGGTTGATGCACTAGGCGTCATCTCAATCGGTGTGGGCGGGCTTGAGGCCGAAAGCGTGATGCTGGGCAACCCATCATACATGCGTCTGCCTGATTACGTTGGGGTCAAACTCACAGGCAAATTGCAAAAAGGCATTACTGGTACAGATTTGGTGCTGGCAATGACCGAGTTTTTGCGTGATGCTGGCGTGGTATCAACCTATATTGAATTCTTCGGTGACGGCGCACGCCAGCTTACAGTTGGTGACCGTGCCTCTATCTCTAATATGACCCCAGAGTACGGCGCAACGGCGGCAATGTTCTATATTGATGAGCAAACTATTGATTATCTACGTCTGACGGGGCGTTCTGAGGCACAAATCAAACTGGTTGAACAGTATGCTAAGCAAACTGGCCTATGGGCCGATGGTATGGAAAAAGTCGAATACGCACGTGTGCTTGAGTTTGATCTGTCCTCAGTGGGTCGCAATATGGCAGGCCCGTCGCGCCCCCACGCCCGTGTATCGACCGATGATTTAGTGGCTAAAGGCATCGCTCATGGCGCTGACGAAAAATTACCTGAACCGAAAGACGGTCTGATGCCAGATGGCGCGGTCATCATCGCCGCGATTACCAGCTGTACCAACACCTCAAACCCGCGCAATATGGTTGCCGCAGGTCTGGTTGCTCGCAATGCCAATGCCAAGGGTTTATTGCGTAAACCGTGGGTGAAGTCATCCTTAGCCCCCGGTTCCAAAACCGTGAAAATGTATCTAGAGGAAGCAGGGCTCATGCCAGAGCTACAAGAGATTGGCTTTGATGTGGTTGGCTTTGCCTGTACCACCTGCAACGGTATGAGCGGCGCGCTGGATCCTGATATCGAGCAAGAAATCATCGATAACGACCTATTTACCACCGCCGTCCTCTCTGGTAACCGTAATTTTGACGGTCGTATCCACCCCTATGCCAAGCAAGCGTTTTTGGCCTCGCCGCCGCTGGTGATTGCCTATGCTATCGCAGGTAACATCCGCTTTGATATTGAAAAAGATGTGTTGGGCCAAGACCAAGATGGCAATGATGTGTATCTTAAAGACATCTGGTTTGATGATGAAGAAGTCGATGCCATCGTTGCCGCTGCCGTTAAGCCTGAACAGTTTAATGCGGTCTATATTCCGATGTTTGATGAAGCCAAAAAGGATGCTGGTGATGCTTTGAGCCCTTTATATAACTGGCGAGAGATGACCACCTATATCCGCCGTCCGCCGTATTGGGAAGGCAAAATGGCTCGGAAAAACAAACTGACAGGTTTGCGTCCGCTTGCCGTATTGGGTGATAACATCACCACCGACCATATGTCACCATCAAACGCTATTTTGGGTACGTCCGCTGCTGGCGAATATTTAGATACCATGGGCTTGCCTGCTGAGGACTATAACTCTTATGCCACCCATCGCGGCGATCATTTAACCGCCCAGCGCGCCACCTTTGCCAATCCTAAACTATTGAACGAAATGGTACGTGATAGCCTTGATAGTAAAAGCGGTGAAGTGATTCAAGGCTCATTGGCGCGCGTCGAGCCAGAAGGTCAAGTCATGCGCATGTGGGAAGCGATTGAAACTTACATGAACCGTGAGCAGCCATTGATTATTATCGCAGGCGACGGCTATGGTCAAGGCTCCAGCCGTGATTGGGCGGCAAAAGGCGTGCGTTTGGCTGGCGTGGAATGTGTTGTCGCGGAAGACTTTGAGCGCATCCATCGTCAAAACTTGGTTGGAATGGGTGCGTTACCTGTACAGTTTGAAAAAGGCACCACTCGCCATACGCTGAATATCGATGGGACAGAAACCTTTGATATCACAGGTGAAGTATCTGCCGGCGGGTTAATGACGTTAGTCATTCATCGCATGGATGGTAGTACCACGGAGACGCCAATCATTTGCCGCCTCGATACGGCTGATGAGGTTAAAATGTACAATGCTGGCGGTATGCTACAACGCTTTGCCAAAGAGTTTATCGAAGGTACGCTAGACATTGTATAAATGTCATGTGTCCTGATTAACCAACACCTATGAAGACGCCGATGTTGTATAGCCTTATATGACATCGGTTTTTATTTGCTTTTGTAGTCTATACGCTGAGCCTTCTCGCTTACATCTAAATATTGAGTTAACTTAATCAATAGCGTAATATGTACTATATATTGTACAAGTTACACAGAATATCATGAAAGGAGTAAGCCATGAGAGTTGTTAGTTTTTCAGAAGCCAGAAAGCATTTAAAATCCGTCCTAGATACGGTAAATGACGATGCCAATGCGACTATTGTTACCCGCCGTGACGCTGATGATGCGGTGGTTATGTCACTTGATTATTATAACAGCCTGATGGAAACTGTCTATTTATTGAAATCTCCTGCCAATGCAGCGCACTTGGCAGAATCTATTGCTCAGTACCAAGCTGGCAAGACCGTCACGCATGAGCTGGTAGATATCACAGATGAAAATGATGGCAGTGATGACAATGCGCTTACAGATGGCGATATTGAGAACGCTTGAATAAGATTTTCAATATATTCAAAGGGTCAGACAATGAGTGAGCAACTAGCATGGACCGATGCGGCGTGGAAAGACTATCTATACTGGCAAACACAAGATAAAAAAACACTCAAGCGTATTAATAAACTCATTACCGACTGTAAGCGTAATCCGTTTGAAGGGATTGGCAAACCTGAACCCCTAAAAGAAAACCTGTCTGGATTTTGGTCAAGACGCATAGATGACGCCAATCGGCTCGTATATGCCGTCGACGATAACTATTTGACCATTATTTCTTGTCGCTATCATTATTAATTAATAAACTAAGCAAACAAATAGCCTTATCAATAACGTATCTCACTGTTATATTTTACTCAACATTTATCAATATTTTGTGCATAATAGCGCTTCTATCTATTGTTATCATTTGTTGAGGATTTTATGGGTTGGTTCAAACTATTCATTGCAGTGAGCGCATTATATTTGGGGCAAAGCTATTATTTACTGTCATCCGATCATATCGAGCAATTCTTAGCGGAGAATAATGCGCTTGCTATGAATGATCCTGTGGCGGCTTGTGACAATTATAGCGATGAGGTGACAGTGATGATTCATCATAATACGCCTCAAGGTACATGGGAAGTCGAGGGCGGTAAGAGTGAGCTGTGCGGCTATATGAAACAATCCCAAGCCGCGTTGGTTGTCATGCAAGCGAGTACATCAGGTTATTTTGACAATGTGGAAGTGACCACAAGCTTTCCTTGGCAAAGTGCCCGCGCCAGTTTTGATGAAATCAATAATGTCAAAATGGGCGCATTGGGTTCAATCAGTAGCAAAACGCATGAAACCTTAAGCATTAAAAGAACACTGACTGGTCTTGAGATAGTGTCTGTCAATTCTACTGGTGGGGCAGATGTAGCGAGATAGTAAAAGCGTTTATTGATGCGACGTTTGTATCTTTTTATAGATCACCTGACAAAAAGGCTATTAACTATGTCGTACGTCTATATCCCAGAAGAAAATCTATCGCTTATCTTAAGAATCGCTGCTAACAATTGTGATTTTCTTACTTTCAGTGATTGGGAGTCAAAAACGATTGCTGACCTTTTATATCAGAGCTTAATAGTTGAAATTTTCAAGTACGATAGCATCAGTTTCTTAACGTTAGACCATATTTCTTCCCCCTACCAATGGCTCTTTTATTATCAACAGTTTGCTAATGCTTGTCGTATTATACACACAATGCCTGAAACCATTGATTTAAGCACTTTGGAATACCTTAATTCTGCTGGTTGGAGTAAAAGCGTAAACACTGACCGTTTAAAAAAAGATGCGGTATTGGCTTTAAACGAACTGGCTAAATTAGCAACGTTTCCTGAGCTAGACAAAGAATGGTTGAAATTATCTGAAACTGTTAAAAATCAAAATATCCATATTATGGAGACCAATAATGCCATGAATCAGAAAAGCATAGGGCTTAATATGAAAAACAAGTCCTTATTCTACACAAATGCCGAAACTGCAAACTGGTATGATATTTTGTCTGTAACACTTTATAGCAATAGTTTTTCAACAGACTTTATAGAATCTGTTGAAAAATTGAATATTCAAGAAACTAACTCGTTTATTGAGGGTAAACCTATGTTAATCGTATCTTCACTCAACAAACATGATTTATGAGCGAAGATCTTATTTAAAATCAATATTTCCATCACAAAAATATTTAAAAGGACTTTAAAGTGTCAAATAATAAAAATACATTCGCCCCCCCAAATATCCGTCCCCGCCACCTATATGCGCGGCGGTACCTCAAAAGGCACGTTCTTTAAATTAACCGATTTACCTGAGCATTGCCAAGTCGCTGGCGAGGCGCGGGATAAGTTTTATATGGAGAGTTGAAAATGGCTTTAATCCAATTAGATTTACCTCATCCAAAAGAATTGCGTGGTGGTTGGGCGGCATTAGCCGCAGTTTATGCTTCGATAGGCTGGTATGATGATGTATACGCTGATCAAAATGACTGGGTCTATCATGATGGTGGCAACTGGGCATGTCTTAGATATATTGATAAAGATAAGCTCATCATCTTTGGATCTGACAAAGAGGGAGACACTTATTTTAGAGATGCAGCAGTATATTTTGAAGTAGAAGAAACTGATCTTTTGAAAGATGCACCTAAATGGTGGGCAACTAATTTAACACCACCACAAGGATATGAGTGGTGCGGTTTTATCTATGGTTGGAATGGAGAAATATGGCAAAGAGCAGAATATGAATTGAACGATAATTTTGAGCTACTTGGACTTTTAAAGGCTTGTAGTATAGGTAGTACTCAAATTATTATAAATACTGCAATGGAAGTTAATGAACCTCTAGTTAGACCAATTGAAGATGATGTCAATACTTTAATCTTTAGCGATGGTGATATTACAGATGAGCTACTATTACCTGTTACACTTAAGGGCAATATTGACGAAGGGGTCACAGCAGGTAGAAAGTTTCTTGATATGAAGATTTAGTATTTGCTTTTTGACTCTTTTAAAACTATAGGTTTAAATGTTTTTCATCCACACTCGAAAGGTTCAATCATACCAGCATTAATCTCTGCTTGAGCAATCAACAGTTGATGCACGAATTCATAAGATAAATCAGGACTATCTTGCATAATCTGCTTAATTTTTACTGAATATTTGTTTCTCGCTTTTTCTAAATCCATATTAAACTCTATTATAATTCGTTTATAGTGCTTTGTAATATCATTAAAATTATAGCCGAATCATATTAAGAATTTTCTCAATATAAATTAGGAATACTATGTCTACTGGTACTTATATTGAAATCATACCTAACGAGCAGCTTTTACAGCTTCAGTCAAACCCAGAACTTATTGAGTTTTTAGAGCAAATAGCTAGTAGCGCAAGCCTGTATGAGTTTTATCGCCTTAAATGTGGTAGCAGGAACGACAAAGAAGAGTACTTCGAGACTATCGAAGAGTTTGATGTAGAGGTAGTCAATGAGCTTGAAGATATAATTAAAAGAGCTGAATACAGTTTGTCAAACGCTAGTTTAAACCACTTAAGTAGTGGTTTTGAATCCACTTATAATTTACACAAACAAGCTTTACCAAAAGCGTTGACTCAGCAAAATATCAACGACGCATCTAAGATAACTAAAATTCTGCTAAGTGCTGAAGAATGGCCAGTAAGTGATAGTGTTAGAGTCTTACCTCATCATAAGTGTATTGAATTAGATTTCATTTTAAGAGACCTTGACGTTGATAGTTTTCAGCCTTTTTACCAATTAGAAAGTCACGAACCGATTCAGGATTGGCAGCAACAAGTCCATGAAGAAATTACTTCATTACTAAATATTATTCATTATGCAGCCAATAACAACGCTTCATTATTGTATTTTTATAGTTAATTACTGAGGCAGTTTACATTTTTAATGTTGTCAGGTTATTCATTAATATTATTTAATTATAAGGATTTTTATAATGACTCAATCAAAACCACACTTCGCCCCCCAAATCTCCATCCCCGCCACCTATATGCGCGGCGGCACTTCAAAAGGCACGTTCTTTAAATTAACCGATTTACCTAAACGTTGCCAAGTCGCTGGCGCGGCGCGCGATAACTTCTTACTGCGCGTTGTCGGTAGCCCAGATCCGTATGGCAAACAAATCGACGGTCTCGGTAATGGCAGCTCTAGCACTTCAAAGACGGTTATTTTATCGACCTCTGACAGCCCAGACCATGATGTGAATTATCTGTTTGGTCAAGTGAATATCGCAAAGCCCATGATTGACTGGGCGGGAAACTGTGGCAACTTAACCGCCGCCGTTGGTGCCTGTGCTATTAACATGGGTCTAGTCAGTGCTGACAAGATTGCTAATAGCATTGATGACAATCAAGATAGCGGTATTTGTGAGGTACGCATTTGGCAAGAGAATATTGGTAAAACTATCATTGCCCATGTGCCCGTCTATAAAGACGCAAATGATAAAGTACACGTTCAAGAAACAGGCGACTTTGAATTAGATGGTGTGACCTTCCCAGCGGCTGAAGTCAAGATTGAATTTATCGACCCTGTAGATGCCACTAGCGAGATGTTTCCCACTGGTAACTTAGTCGATGATTTTGATGTGATGGGTTGCGGCCTAAGCACAGATAGCGTTAAGGCAACCTTTATCAGCGCGGGTATCCCAACCATCTTTATGCGTGCAGAAGATTTGAGCTTTACGGGTACTGAATTGCAAGGTGATATCAATAGCGATAATGAGCTACTTGCCAAACTTGAAAAAATCCGCGCCAAAGGCGGTGTGACGATGGGCGTGTTCAAAGACGTCTCTGAAGCACAAACTAGCCAGCATATTCCGAAAATCGCTTGGGTGGGCGCAGCGCAAAGCTATACGGCATCAAGTGGTAAGTCAGTTGATGCAAGCGACATTGATTTGGTGGTACGTGCCATGAGTATGGGACAGCTGCATCATGCGATGATGGGTACGGCAGCGGTCGCGATTGCGGCAGCAGCGACCACACAAGGTACACTGGTTAACGAGGCCGCTGGTGGTGGTGAGCTGACAGAGGTACGTTTTGGTCATCCATCTGGTACATTGCTGGTCGGCGGTAAGACAGAACAAGTTGACGGTCGCTGGCAAGCCAAAAAGGTCTCAATGAGCCGCTCAGCAAGGCGTATCATGGTTGGTGAGGTATTTGTGCCAGCGGATGCGTTTTAAGCATTTAAAAAATAATGTTTTTGGCAAACACACTCACACTAATAGGTAAATACCATGAACGATAAAGATTTCGATCAACAAATTAGCCCTTTTTTTTGGGTAGAGCATGATGGCAGTGTCTCCGTTTGTTTAAGTGAGGTAGATACTTATAAAACTGAAATCTTTGCTACTCGTGCTGATGAGGGCTTTGAAGGTAATGGCTATGACTGGGGAAGTTTGGCTGATGTATTCTTACAAGAAAAGCATCCTGAATGGGCTAACATCGTTAAATTTGATTCAGAAGGTAGTATGTTTTCGGCTTATTCTTCAGATAAAAAGGTGTTAAAGGACTTTATCATCGCATTCAAACAAGCTTGTGGGGATGATAAACTATTAGTTGATTTACTGTCACGTGCTGAGCTGGATTAGCGGTTGCTAGATACTATCTAAAACCATGCTCAATTAAATATATGTCAACACCTCCCCAGCCGCGCCGTGTTTCCTTAGCCCCGCCACTTAACAAGACTGAGCGGCGGGGGCTGTTACGGGATATTCTTAAAAAACTGGCCGTCTTTGCCGCACCGTATAAGGGGCTGATTGTCCTCACCCTGATGATAAAATCAGTCAGACACTACAGCGCTAAATCGTTATAATGCGCGCTAACCATCCCCTTTTGCTGTTGCCTGAGTTATGAGTGACATATGAGCTGTAAATTTTCGATAAAGACCTTTGATGACTTAACCCGTGTGGACTTGTACCACATCCTAAAAGCGCGCTCGCAAGTATTTGTGGTCGAGCAGCAATGTCCTTACCAAGATATCGATGATCTGGATTTTGATTGTTTGCATCTGGTGGCTCATCAAGATGAGCGCTTGGTTGGCTACTGCCGCATCATTCCTGCCAAATACAACACCATCAAAACTGATCATGACGTGCCGATGGCGGCGATTGGCCGTGTGCTGGTACTGCCTGCGTTTCGCGGCGCGGCCATCGCCCAGAAAATCATGAATGAGGCGATCAAATACTGCCGCAAAAAGTACGGCAAAAAACCCATCGTCATCGCTGCACAAACGTATTTGATGGATTTTTATCAATCACTTGGCTTTGAGCCTGCCAGCGAGCGCTATATGGAGGACAATATCGAGCATATTGTGATGGTATTGCAGCTCAAAAAGCCCAAAGTGAAAAAAGAAGGTGAGACGAGCGTGACCTCTGTGATTTGGCAGGGCTTGCTGCTGATGATCAGCGTATTTTTTGTGCTGGGTGTGCTGTATTTGATGGTATAAAAGATGCGTTGCCTGATAAAAGAACCTATAATGAGCTTTATATTAAACTTAAGTTTGCTTTTAAGGGGTGGCGGTTATGAATAGTTTTTATAAGATTGGCGCGGGTGTGTTACTCATCGCGCAAATGGCAGGCGCGCAGGCAAGTATAGATTTAAGCGCTTATCTACAGCCGATGATGGCAGGGTGTGCGGGTCACCAGTCTTTTGATGATGAGCACGCTTTTACGGACTTGGGCGATGCGCTTAGTCGTAAAGAAGTGGTGTTTACGTATCCCTACACCGATGGCGATGGTAATTCAAAAACCACGACGTATTATTTTGAAGATACAACCGCTTTTGGCTACCCCATCGTCAAGATTGAAGACTTTCACGGGTATGAGTGGGGACATCAAAAGATATTTTTTAAGGACAATAACTTTTTGGCGCTGCGCCCTCAATTTAAGTTGCCCGCCACGGATAAAAAAGGCCATACCAGCAATGGCGATTTGCTGGAAGTATTGAACAACAGCTTTAAAGGCTACTTAACGCAGGATATTGGCTATACAGAATTGACTTTTGACAGACAAGCGCACAGTATCTCGTGCGGTAGTGGCATTTAACCATTAACCATTTAACACACCAGCATCAGCGATTTATTGGCCACTGTTGCTATTTGATATACTCATCACCACGGTATGTTCTCCCCTGCCCAATCGACAAAGCTGCCGCTGTCTGCCGAGCGCATGTTGGCGAGCACGCCGAGTAGCTTTTGGGCGCTATAGGCTGGCGTGAACAGCTTATCCTCTGCCACATTTCCCTGAAACGGCTCAGACAGTCCAGTATCGACAGTGCCTGGTTGCATGACCACCACGCAGGTGTCCTTGAGCGAGCGTCCCCATTCGATACTTAGGTTTTTCATACCCATATTCAGTGCCGCTTTACTCATGCGGTAGCTGTACCAGCCGCCCAGTTGATTGTCCGAGATACTGCCCACTCGCGCTGAGATGGTGGCAAAGACAGCTGGATACTCTTCGCTGCGCTCAGCTTTGGCCAGTAACGGCTTTAAATGCTTGGCAAGTAAGAGGCTGGCGAGCGCATTGATCTGCATGTTTTGCAAAAAAAAGTCCGTTTCGATCTGGCGCAAGGCCTTTTCGGGTTGATGCGCGTCATTGTGCAATAGCCCCGCGCAATTGATGACCCAATCAATATGAGCGCTTTGCTTACCGATCTCTCCAGCGCCTGCTTTGATGCTTTCCTCGCTGCTGATGTCCATCGGTATCCAGTGTACGTTATTGCTTTCAATATTGCCGCTTTCATCGGTCTTAAGTGTCGGCTTACGCTGATGATAGGTGGCAAAAATTTTTCCCTGTGCTTTTTTATCCTGCACGTCGTTATTGGTCAGTAGCGCTTGGATGATGGCGCGGCCAATACCACCGGTACCACCGATGATAAGATAAGTCTTAGTGAGCATAGGTAACTCCTAGTTGTGTGGTTGTTGTATGATCCGCCAAGTAATTCGTTAATATTGTGCTTTGACAGTGGTGATGATTTTATTATCATCCAGTGTGCTGCATAAGCACTACAATAGTCATTTATGATTTTGTCATACTTTCCGTTATGCTTTGACTTTACCATTCTACTTTTATCAATACGGACGCCCCGATTACCATGTTATCACCCCAAGACCAACTCACGGAGCTTGTGCGCACGCTTGAAGATCAGGATCATGTCTTCGCCACAGATCCGCTACTCATTACCGAAAAACTGCAACACGAGGATGGCACACCGATACAAAAGCTGCACCGCCGCGCCTCCCGTATTGATAGTAATGGGGCGCTTGCGCGCGTGCTTGGCAAGATAGACACGCGTATCAAAGGCATCATGGTAATGATGAGTGTGGTCTGGTGTGTGTCGGGGTTCTTAGGGCTGTTTACGCTATTGCAGGCCAATGTGGTCAACTTCTTTTATGTACTGGTATGTTTGCTTGGTTTTCATACCGTGATGCTGGTTGGCTGGCTGGTGATGAGCCTGATACCGCGCTCGCAAGCCTCACCCAGCTGGTTTGCCACCATTGTCAGCCCCAGCCATCTGATCCGTGGTAAAGATGATGTGACGCAAGCGGCTGTGGCGCTATATGAACGCCAACTTGAACACAGTGGTATGCGCTGGTATTTGGGCAGATTTAGCCACCAATTGTGGCTCGCGACATTAACTGGCATGCTGTGTGCGATCATCTTTTTATTGATCGTGCGCCAATACAGCTTTAGCTGGGAGTCGACCCTGCTATCGGACTCGGCCTTGATGGGTCTCACACAGGTACTCGGTTGGTTACCGAGCATGGTGGGCTTTACCGTACCAGACAATGAGGCCATTGTACAAAGTCGCTTGGTGACCGAGGCTCTGCCTTTATCGGTCGCGCGTCAGTGGGCAAGCCTATTGGTTGGCAGCTTGCTGATGTATGGTATTGTCCCGCGTGCGCTGGCATGGGCCTTTTGTGCGCTGATGTTTCGCCGCAAAAAAATGCGGTTGGATATCAAACAACCTTATTATCAAAAAACACTGCAGTTTTGGCAGCGTCAGGTTGTCGATGTTGATGACTTTACTGAAACGGTGGCACCCGTAGCGCCAAAAGCAACGGTCAGCCGAGCCAAAAAACTGGTGGCGCTGCTTGAGTATCCGACTGATGAGCAGCACTGGTGGCAGGCAGGTTTGGGAGAGGCTGATGCAAGTGAGGTTGAAGATTTTGGTATCGTCGATGATCGTGATGATATGGCGCGCCTTAGCGACTATCTAGATAGCCATCCTGTGCAAGTGCTATTGGGGGTTCATGCTCAGGCGTTACCCGATCGCGGCACGCTGCGCAAACTTGACCGCATCGTCACCCATGCCAAACACGGCTTGATCGTGCAACTGTTAGACATACCGCCCGTTACCGATACGCCCAATGTGCGTTTGCAGCAATGGCAGACCGCACTGGCAGCGCGCAATATTGGCCTGACCAACAACCAATAGCTTGATACTGTTTTGCTGTTTCTATAATTGCCATCACCTAGATAAGACACGACTATGACCACTGATAATCATAACCGCGATACTGACACTGCCCAAGCCCCGCACCAAAACAGCCCATTTGCGGACAAAGCCTATGGTATATCTGATACATCTGACGCGCCGACAACCAACCTAACCAAACCAGCAGACCCTTCTGCCATGCCTACCAATAACGCCAATCTGCAATCAAATCACCAAACAGGCAACCATACAGACCATCACACGGCACCGCGTGGCAAAACCACCATTGCCAGTGGCGAGCCGTTAAAACTGGCTGTCGTTGGTCACACCAATACGGGTAAAACCTCAATTCTGCGTACCTTATTGCGCGATGTGTATTTTGGGGAAATCAGAAACGAAGCTGCCACCACGCGTCATGTCGAGCGCGCCCAGCTCGTTGATAGCCAAACGGGTGAGGTATTGGTGGCGCTCTATGACACTCCAGGGCTTGAAGACGCATCAGGTTTGATGGATTGGCTTGAGGACAACACCGCCAGCCGCCGCGATGGTATCGAGCGTTTGCAGCAGTTCTTGGCGGCCGATATTGCGAGCGCCTCAGCGCTTGACGATGCCCACTATAGCGCCGACTACAGCCAAGAAGCCAAAGTGATTCGTCAGCTGCTGGCCAGTGATATGGCCATTTATGTGGTTGATGCACGCGAGCCGGTACTGGGTAAGTATAAAGATGAGCTGGCGATATTGTCTTGGGCGGCGATCCCTGTGATGCCCGTCTTTAACTTTACCGACAGCCAATCGGCCAATATCGACGACTGGCAGACCATGCTGGCACGGCGCAATCTACATATCTCTACCCGCTTTGACTCGGTGGCCTTTGAGTTTGAAGATGAGATGCGCTTGTGGCAAAACCTTGCCACCATGCTCACCCATGCTGAAATGCTCGAGCAGTTGATGCACAGCCGCCGCACAGATTGGCACCAGCTTTATGATGAGGCCAATATCATCATCGCTGACTTTTTGTTAAATGTCGCCGCCTTTGTACGCGAGATTAACGATGATGATGACCCCCTGCCAGTGCTGACACAAATGCAAGAAGCGGTGCGGCAAAGTGAGCGCAGTATGCAGCAACACCTGCTCAATTTATATCAGTTTTATGATAACGATGTCGCTGCCACCCCGCTTGAGCTCAAAGCCTATCAGCAAGACCCGTTCGATCCGGAGCTGCTCAAAAGCTATGGCATCCGTACCACCTCAGGGGCGGCGGCGGGCGCGTTATTGGGTTTGGGTATTGATGCGGCGGCGCTTGGTACCACCATGGGTCTTGGTACGGCGCTTGGCGGTATCGCTGGCGGGTTGTTGTCAAACACAGGCAGCATCGCGGACAAAATATCAGGGGTCAAGCGTCTGTATATCGATCCTGCCACCGTAACCTTACTGGCAACGCGTGCTATCGACTTACTTGCTGCCCTACGCCACCGTGGTCACGCCGCCACCGATGTCACGCAAATGCGGTATAGCAACAATACATCTAATGATGCCGATCATCATGATGAAACCAACGACAACTCAGAATCAACAGTACTGACCCCGTGGCCTGCTCACAAGCTACCAAGCGAGCTTAAAAAAGCACGCGGAAAACCGCAGTGGTCATCTTTTACCAGTGGCAAGTCAGAACAAGCACAAAGTTTGCGGATAGATGCCGCATGGTCGCTATCGCGCAAACTGGAACGAGAAGCTCAGGCTTGAGACGCTTAGCTTCTGTCTTTTACTCTGTCTCTTAGATAGGAGGTGTCGATAACAGCGCGCTCAGCGCATCAGTGCCGCGCACGTCAGTTTGCTGTAAATATATGGGATAAACAGGATAGCTATCAAAGCTGCGCTCGATATCATGCATGAGATTTTGTTGCCGCTCGGCCCGTGTGCGCCAAAAGTCGTCTTGCTGCACAGGAGTAATCAGCTGATTGACGACTATCGCCGCTGGGGTCAACTGGGTATCTTCCAGCTGAGTTATGGCACGCTTGGTTTCAGCCAGTGGCAACACATCCGCAGTCATCACCAAAATGATCGAAGTTTGCTCACGGTCGTGTAGTAGCGTTCCTGCTTGACGAAACAAATTTTTGCGTTTTTCTAATACCGATACCGCTTGCTCCCATCGGTCAGGTTTGTGCTCGGTAAACGGATTGTTCAGTGCGGTTTTGTCCAGTGCTTTATTATTGGTCTGCAAATGATTGCTGACTGAGCGTAGTTTGGCTTGGCGTCGCTGCTGCGCGAGCAGTCCATCAGTCCATGCCCCCATCATTTCAGGCAGCACGAGCAGACGCAACGTATGCCCAGTTGGCGCGGTATCAAAGACAATATGCTCATAACCTGCCCCCGCCGCCTCGACCAAATGCCGACACATTGACTCCAGCATGGCTGCCTCTTGCGCCCCTGGAGCAGACTTTGACAGGCGCAAATGCTCACGGATTTTGGGCATCATATCAGGATTGGCATAGCCTTTGATGGTGCGCTCGACTTGCGCAAAATGCTGATCGACGATCACATCAGGGTTCAGCTCAATGGCATCAAGATACGGGGTGATGACCGTCTTTTCATTATGCAAACGGGTATCCAATACATCACCCAAACTGTGTGCAGGATCGGTTGAAATAATCAGCGTTTTTTTATGCCTCTGTGCAAAGCGGCTGGCAAGTGCGGCGGCGGTTGTGGTTTTACCCACCCCGCCCTTACCACCTACAAAGATAATGGGTGTTGCAGATAGCTGGGTGACCAGCTTCTCTAAAGGCTGTAATGCCATAATCTCGGTCTCAATATAATTGGGTATATCAGTCAGTATTTTTTGATGTTTTCTCAGTCCAGCTAACAGCAGCCCACATGATCGAAGGGGCATTTATCCATGCCCATCCGCGTGTGCCATTCATGAAAATTTTCCAAAAATAAAGGCTGCAGCTCTAAGGTATAAAAACTGGCTGGATTATCAATACCCAGACTCTCAGCAAACATCAGCAGCATAAAAAAATCCTCTTCATCGCGTGCGGCTCGTGCCATGGTTTGCCGATACGGGGCATGATAAAACTCGTTGAGTCCCGCCAAAAAACGTCGCCACAAGGATGCGTTATGCTCGGCGCTGTGTTCGCTTCGGCCATTTTTGTAGCTTGGTGTTGCTGGCAGGCTTTTATTGTGGTCATCTTCGGTTGGCTGCGGATTCATATCGCCCCTCTTGCACATTTTATAGATTATCTGTGCTTAGCTTATATCGTTTTTTGCTTACCAAAATATAGCACGCCCCTATTATCAAATGATACCGCTCTGACGAGAGCGATAGGCTAAACATAAAAAAAACGCCAGCAGTTGCCAGCGTTTTTTTATTGTCAGTTTATTAGATCAGTCTGATTATTTGCCTTTATGCTCCGACCATTCGCGGCGCAGTACCGACAAGCTCTCAAAGGTGACCAAAATTGTGGCAATCAAAATAATGATATCCATAATGATGAGCAGCCAGTTACCATCGACATAGAAATTTTTGAGCTGTAGCAGCAGTGCAAACACGGTCATCACCAACAAGAACGATAACGGTGCCAAGGTATACCAAACAGCTTTACCTTTACGTAATAAGATCACTGTCACAACCATCAAGGTCAATGCCGCCATCAATTGGTTGGTCGTACCAAATAGTGGCCAGATAATCATCCCGCCTGACCCATCGATGCCACCAGCACCAAAGGCCAATAGCAAACACGTACCCACAGCAAGCAAGGTAGCAACCACGCCTTTACTCAGAATAGGCAGATTATAAAACTCCCCAAACTCTTGGAAAATATAACGCTGCAAACGCACGCCCGTATCCATCGTCGTGCCTGCAAACAATGCCGCCATGACCGTCAGCATGGTTTGTGACAACACCATATCGATACCCACGCCTGCATTAAGAATAGTTGCACCACCATCGATAAAGGCACCGATAGAGCCATCACCGAATTTTTGATAGACCGCTTGCCAATCGCCTAAACTTGCAAAACCTGCGGTAGCCGCTAAAATTGCACCGAGTGCCAATAGGCCCTCACCAAGCGCACCAAAGTAACCGACAAAGCGCGCATCTTCTTCTTTATCGATTTGCTTTGATGTTGTCCCTGTTGCCACCAGTCCGTGAAAACCTGAAATCGCACCACAAGCAATGGTCACGAACAGTAGCGGCATGATCGGCGGTGTGCCTGCAGGCAAATCCATATTTACCGCAGGGGCCACAATATCAGGCGTTGAAATAAAGATGGCGGTATATAACAAAATCAGACCGACAAACAACTGCAAGCCGTTGATATAATCGCGAGGCTGGAGCAGCATCCATACAGGTAGCAATGACGCAACCGCCGCATAGGAAAACAAAATAATAATCCATACCGCATTGTCAGGAAGACCGAAAACGGTCTCAGGCAGTGCAATCGGGAACATAGGGCCCAGATAAATAAGCGTATAAAGCGCCACAACCCCAATAATGGACACCAAAGGTAGGCTCATCTGGTAACGGTAAATACACTGACCAATAATAAAGGCCACCACCAGCGCGCCCCAAACGGGCAGTACCGCTGACGGCGTCTTAATCATCATATTGGCAATCGCCACGCCGAATACCGCGTTGACCATGAGTAGCAGCAGGAAAATAACGACCATCATCAAGCTGCGCACCCGCGTGCCCATCACATTACCCGCAATCGAGCCAATTGATTGACCACGATTGCGCATACTTGCCCAAACCGCCGACATATCATGGACGCCGGCCATAAAGATCGTACCAAAAACCACCCATAATACCGCAGGTACCCAGCCCCAAATGACTGCAATAGCAGGGCCAATGATTGGCGCTGCCCCAGCAACTGAGGTAAAATGGTGTCCCCACAATACATATTTATTGGTTGGGACATAATCCACGCCGTCTTTCATCGTATGGGCTGGCGTGGGACGACTGTTATCTAATGCTAAAATTTTGGTCGCAATAAATTTTGAATAAAAAAGGTAGCCGCAGAGCATTGCGGCGACGCCAAGTAACAATACAATGGCACTGTTCATCTTATCTCTCCTCAGATAAGCCGAGATTATCGCACTCGTCTTCTCTTACTTTGTATGGTTCGCACAAACGCTGGCAAGACAGTAGTAAAACCCTACTTGTTTTCTTCACCCTACTTGTTTTCTTCCCTGTTTTTTATTGCGCCTTGTCATCTTCGTTATGCGCATATGAGTGCTGAGCATGCAGCAACTGCTGCTGAGTTAGAATAGTGATCAGACATCAACCTCAACATTAGTAGTCAATATTTTATCAATCGGATATGTACTCAACATGTCAGACCTCACGCCAAAACATAGACGTGATAGCCATTTTTTTGGTGACCTTAATCAGTAGCTGATAATTCATCATAAAAATCGTGATAATCGAGAGCTGATGTATCACTATTCTCATTTTAGTGTATCTGATTTGACCTAAAATGTAACGTATGATCATGAGTCAAAATGATTTGTCTATTGATATCAGACACATAACCCAAACTACTAAATATAATGTATCTTATTATTTTGTCTTTTATAAACAATAGTTTATTATAGCTGTCTATTTTTTTATTAAATTACCAATACTGATAAAGGCTGTAGCATGGCGCACTATTTTGGATTTGTCCCTTCACCGACGCTAAAAAATATGATCGATGAAGCAGAAAAACTGATTGCCTCAAATGTAGATATCCCCTATTACCCGCATCGCAATGCATTAACTCAGCAAGTGGCGCGTGAGCTGAACGACAACTTACTGGTTAGTCTGGTTGATGTGATCCCCAATCCTGAGCGCAAAGCAGCCATGCGCAAAATCGTTGGGACGATTGAACGTTCTACCGAATCGATGCTCAATGTCCTACTGGGTAAAGACAGTAACGAAGACATCATGCCCAGCTTTGACTTTTTAAGAGAGCAAACCATGTTTGTAGACAACGACGGTATACGTCGTGTTGGTTTTCAGCTCTCAGACAATGAAACACGTATCATCACAGAAGGGTTTGACGCGGTTATGCCGCAGTCCGTTGACAAGGACAAATTCAAACATGCACTTGAAACCATGAATGAAGTGGCGCTGACGCACTTTATCACTCGTTTTACTGAGACGCTTAAACTTGGCATGATCAAACGCAAATCCATACCCGTTGCCAAAGCTGCCATCGATAAAGGAACCAGCATCGCGCTCAATCGACTGTTGCCACAACTGCCTGATGATGGTCTCAACCGTTTAGCAAACTTTTATCGCCCATATTTTGTCAAGCTGGAAGATTGACTTAAATAGCGCATTAATTTTGCCAAAAACCCCGCAGTTATTGGGAATATAGCGCAAAACTTGCTAAAATAAGCGGCACTTTTTACCAAAGGCGCAACCCATGACTCAAATCAGCAATCAAGAAATCGAAAAGACTCTGCGTAACTCAGAATGCCTTATTAGCAGCATCGAAGTTGCCGCCGCTTATGAGCGTCTCGCAGCTCAGCTTAACCTGCATTATGCTGGTCTAAACCCGATCGTAATGGTCGTGATGAATGGCGGATTGATCCCAGCAGGTCAACTGCTTACGCATCTTACCTTCTATCACCGCATGCATTATATCCATGCATCACGCTATCGTGACAATGAAGGCACCAGCGAGCTGGACTGGAAATTCAAACCAGACGTTAAAATCGAAGGTGAGCACGTATTATTGATTGATGATATTTTTGACGAAGGCATTACCTTAAAAGCCGTTGTTGAAGAACTCAGCAAAGAAAATCCGTTGTCGCTTGAGTCTTGCGTATTACTCAATAAGCAACACGACCGTAAAGTTGAAGGCTTTGATGTGGATTTTGTCGGTATCAATGTCTCTGATCGCTATGTATATGGTTGTGGCATGGATTTTCACGGTTACTTGCGTCACCTACCGGGTATCTATGCAATCAAAGAAGACAAAGTATAATTTCTATCTTGTATTGTTCATAAATAGAAAAAGCATCCAAAACGGATGCTTTTTTTGTGCCTAATATTGAGCCTAATTTTGTGTCTGGGTAGATTTAGATTGGATCATCTATATCATTATAGACCTCAAACTGCGATGCCAGCCCTGTTTGGCGAACGGTTGGTGTTTTTAGCGCATAAGTAAATGCGCGCGATGTACTAAAAATAGAGACTTTTGACTTGGCGCGAGTCACTGCTGTATAGATCAGCTCTTGGCTCAGCAAACGCGTATTTTGTTCATCAAAGCAGACCGCCACATGATCAAACTCTGAACCTTGGGATTTGTGAATGGTCATCGCATACGCGGTGGCGATCATATCCTCGCTTAGCATATTGACCGCAATACCTTGTGTCTTATTTTCAAAAAACACTTGCAGTCGTCCCTGTTCTGTTTGCAAACAGATACCAATATCGCCATTAAACAGCCCCAACTCATAATTATTTTGCAGCACCATGATTGGGCGACCGTGGTACCACTCAGATTTCGACAATGGCAGCTTTAACTGCTCTTTATGCTTTTCACTAAGATAACGGTTGACATAGTGATCACCGCAAGTACCATGATGACCAGCAGTTAGTACCTTGAATGTATTTAGCACGGTCATGAGGACGTTGAATTGTTGAATATGAATTGAAGTTGGTATGGATTTCGCTTTTCTTTTTTCTGATAATACTTTTTTTGTTCCATTTATATATTTTGAGTACTGGTCTTGAACTTTCTTTAAAAATTTAAAATTACTTAGGCTATTTTTTATTAAAGCCTCTTGATTGTTTGTCGCTGTTTGCTCAGTGAGTGCCAAAGTGTAGAAGTTTAGGCTGGAATCTCTTGAAATCAGCGACCATATGGCGGGCATGTTTGTTTGATCCTCATTGATTAAACTTGCCAGCTGGCCAATACCCGAGTCTGCACTGAAACGGCGACTACGGGCCAAGCGCTGATGAACATCTTGTAACGCAGGCATACGGCACAAATCAGCAAGCACAGCCCCTGCATCTACCGCTGCTAATTGATTGGCATCACCCAGCAAGATAAGTCGTGCACTGGGCTTGATGGCACTGACCAAATGATTGGCCAACTCTACACCCAGCATCGAGGCCTCATCAACAATAACAATGTCTTCACTAAGTGGATTGTCCGCATGGTAGCGAGGCTGTCCGCCCTGCCCGATACCCAGCAAGCGGTGAATGGTTTTGGCTTCTGGTAGCTGAATCGCTACCCCTGCTTGCTCAATGGCGCGTTGCAACGATTCTTGCATACGCTGAGCCGCTTTTCCTGTTGGTGCTGCTAGTGCCAGATTGGCGCGACCAGACAAGTCTTGCACCATGTGGCTACTTTGTGCTTGCTGTAAAGCAATGACCAGCTGCGCAACAGTATAGGTCTTTCCGGTACCTGGCCCACCCGTAATGATACTAAACGCAGATTGGTTTGCCATGTGGATGGCGTCTTTTTGTTCATCATTCAGATGAGTATTTAGCGTGATGGGTAGCGGCTCAACGGTTTGCGACTTAATACGCATGATATGACGCGCCAAGGCATGTTCTGCTTGCCACGTGCGGTGTAACCATAATGATAGCTCTACCTTGCCATCATGCTTGGTTTTTGTCTTGAATACAATTGGACAATCATCTCCACTACTCTTATCTCTTATTAATGGATGATTGGACAGTTTTATTTCAAAATCGCTTAGGCTATTTTTATGGCTGTCATTTTGGCTAATGCTTTGTAAATAACGATAGAACGGCACACTGTGATGGTATTGCTGGTCCAGTACTTGCCGCTGATACGCAGGTAGTGCAGATTGCAATAAAAGGCTATTCCAGAGGCTATTTTGATTGAGCAGTTCTTCTAAAGTGACATTTGCGCCTGCATCATCAATTTGAGCCACCAAGGGCTGTAGCAGTGGCTGTAACAGCTGCTGCTGCCATGATTGTGTGGTTACGACATAATCATCTATATGCTCATGATGATCATCACGATACTGATGCTCATTGTTTGCTTGTGTCAGCACTAAAACAGTATGCCCCTCCTCCAGTCGCTGTACCAAGATGGAAAACAATGCGGTAAACAGCCAATCGTCTGTATTTTGTTCTGTATACGGGGCATCCGATACATTCAGCTGAGCGTGGTACGCACTATGCGTTTGGCGGCGACGCTCTAGTAGGTAGTGACTGATGGTCATCGACCAACGGCTACCCTCATCCGCTGTCGTTTGTGATGAGCCTGCGTCACCAAGAAGTGTGGTTGGCAAAATATCGATATCCATGGTCATCATGTTCCTTATACGTTTGGTTGCTCAGTTTATTGGTCAGACCCGTCGACAGGAGTGCCAAGTATCGCGTCAAGTCTACTTACCAAGGTAAAAGGTATCTGCCACTGGATACGACCATAGCTGCCCTGCCCTGCCTTGTCGATACCGCGCAAAAAGACATATTCGACCGCGCCAAGATATTGCACTTCATGACCCACGTAGTTTGGCAGTCGTAGGCGCAAAAAACGATGTAGGGCCACTTGATAAATGGCTGCCTGCAGCCAATAGCCAGCCTTGTTCATCGCGGCGCTTAGATTGGTATCATTATAATGACTGATATCATCGCCCAAATAATTACTCTTGTAATCGACCACATAAAACTTACCCGCGTATTCATAAACCAAATCAATCTCACCGCGCAGATAACGGTATAGATGTTCAGTATATTGCGCGGTCAGCTCAATATGCTTATCGGGATCGTCAGGTAGGCAATCGCGAAAGGCTTCGTTAAGATGCTCTGGGGTAAACGCGGTTGATAAGCCCATGTTAAAACTCAGCTCAGCGATGCGCTGCTTTTTGGGGATAGCGCGTAATGGTTGCCCCGATGCCAGTAACGGTGCGGCCAATACATCTGCAACCCATGCCAAAAGTGCGTCATGATCCGCTGCCTGTAAACTCTCTGCTGCGATTGACACCATGTCGTCTTGGTCGTTTGCTTGATCAGTAGACGCAGGAAAACGGCTACTTTGCAATAGTCGCTGTTGGTTTTCAGCACTGGTATAGCTGCTGGGTAATTGATACTGGCGAATGCCTTGATCAATCACGTTTGACCATTTGCTGGTGTTGATAAAGTCGATTTTCTCAAAAACTTGGTGCAAAAACGTCCCCGCATTGGCGCCTTTAACAAAGCGAAAGCGGATATCATCTGCAGTAATACTGCTATAGGCAGCATCATCTTGAGTATAATCAGCCGGAATCGGTGTCAAGCCTGTTATTTCAAACTCATCTTCGATACTGTCATCAAATACTGCCAATGCGTGGCTTTGTTCACCCAGCTGCCGAGCCAAGGCGGTAAAGCTGGTTTTGGCCCAGCCTTTAAAACGACTGGTTTTAAGCTGCGCATACGCGGCGCGATAATCGATACGTGGCGACGTTTCATCGTTAGGTCTTGATGCCGCGTTTTCGTCTGCTGCCTGTGCGGTTGCCTTGGTATTGGCTGTCTTTTTTTGGTCTTTATGAGCAGCGATGATGGTTTCAGCAGCAGGGACAATGCTCGCATAATGTAACCAACCAATGTGCCCTTGAAGGCGCTCAGGCAAGGTAAATACTTTGTCATCGCCATCGAGCCACTGCAAAATTGGCTTGCGTCCTGCGTCTGTCTTGGTACTGGCATCCGTGACTACGATATACAGCTGTTCGCTGGCACGGGTAAAGGCCACATAGGCCAAACGGCGCATTTCATCATAGCTCTCAGCGGTTTCAAAGTCGGCATAATAGCTGGCCTCGGTATCACCTTTTACCGACTGACTATACGCTTTACCTTTACTGGCAGACAGGCGGCGCTCAGTGTGTTCCTTATCAACTGAATGATCGTACAAATACAGTTTGTGCTTACTGCCATGACCCTTGCTACGACTCGCATCGTTACTGGCTTTGTCCATACCAACCACATAAACCACAGGAAACTCTAGGCCTTTGGACTTATGAATGGTCATCAGCTGTACGCCTGATTCGGTCGGTAGTGGTTGCTGCTGCGCCCAGTCTGGTATCTGACGGCTGTTCATATTCTTTTTGTACCATGCCAGCAGCTCATACTCACCAATGTGCATGCCATGCTGTGCCAAAATATCCAATAAATGACGCAAGTCCATCAAGTGACGTGCGCCATCTTCAAGGTCGGCAAGCCCGACCCACACACTTGGGTCTTTATTATCCGTGTCTTTACCATTTGGCTGTGTCGCCATAGGATTACGGCGCAGCAAATAGTGCATGGCAGACAAGATACTGCCTTGCTGCCAATAACTGGCTGCGGTCTTGAGGTAGGTTTGAAAGTCTTGATAGCGCTGCTTACGGCGTTGCTGCGTTTCTACAGGTTCGTCATCAGCATTATTAGTGGCGGTATCTGCATGCTCATCGACACTGTTCATCAGTGCTTGTACCTCATCGAGGCTCAACTGATAAAGGTGGCTGGTCAATACTCGGTTGATGATGTCGCGCCGATGCGGCCGCAGCATGGCCTCCAGTAGCGCCACCAAATCTGCGGCGATAACGGTATCGAATACATTGGTTTCGGCCGTTTCAAGCGTGGGTACGCCAAGCTTGGCCAGCATGTCTTCGACACTTTTTAGCTCACGTTTAGCGCGTCCAAGCACGCCAATATCACTGGGCTGAATGGGACGGCCATCGATACATTGACCACTTGCCAGCAGCGCTGCGATGTGGAGCGCTGTCAACTCAAAAGCATCATACTTAGCCTCTTTATCATAGGGCAAATGGAGGATGCTCACAGGGCTGTTTGGCAAAACAGTTGCGGCTTCGACTGAAGGTCGGTCACTGTGCTCATTTAGCTGCTGCCATGACACACGACTGTCACCATTGTCGGCGGTAATATGCTGATAATAGATATTTTTGCCCAAACGCGCCAACTGATCGGCGCGCGTATCACAGCCGCTATTGTCAATGACTGCCTGTTCATCATGACTGTCGTCATATGCGCTATTTTTGGGTGCATGAACGCGGCCAAACCAATGATTGAGCGCATCAATCAGGCGCGCATTGGAACGCCGATTGATATCCAAACTCATGCGCTGGCGCGGCTCAAAGCGTGCTTTCATCGCATTATAGTTGGCCACATCGCCGCCGCGAAAGCCATAAATGGCTTGTTTGGGATCACCAACCAGTAATAAAAATTGCCGACTGCGACGCACCTCTTCGACATCTTGCGTCGGCTCTTGGTGCAGATAAATACGTTCAATCATCCGCGCTTGCTCGCCATTAATATCTTGTGACTCATCAATCAGTGCCACAGGGTAATGGTGACGGATATAACGCGCCAGCCGTGCGCCTTGTGCGCCCGATAACGCTTGATTGAGACGAACCATCTGTAGCGCAAATGTGGTCTCACCGCGTGTTTCTAATATCGCGGGCAGTTGCTGGCGTACCTTTAGCGCGATATTACGGTTTAAAATCTCAATGAGCGCGTCTAAATATTGCTCGATTGCCGTTGTATAGTCATGCAGTTTTTTTAACAGCGTAATCGCTTCAATATTGATAAAGGTCAACCGCTCGGCTTCTTTGTTTTTATTAAAGCCTTTGCCGCCTTCTTCTTTAGATAAAAAGGCCAAAGGAATGGCGTCATACCATTTTTGTGCATCATCATGCAGATGAGCAAAGAACAAGGTATTATTTTTTTCAATCGCTGACTGGATATCAAAAATACGATCCATTTTGGCACCAAGCCCTGCGGTGGCATGAAACCCTTGCGACTTACGATAGTCCTTACCAAAATAGGGTTCAACGGCAGTCAAATCACAGTCTTTAAACGCCGCTAACGTTTGCCGGTAGCCATCCAAATCAATCTGTTCACCAATCTCCACCAGCTCAATCGGCGTTGAGATAAACTGCATGGCTTTTTGGGCGACGGCCACATGGTCGGCAGGTGTGGTCAAGCGCTTGGTATGCTGCAACAAGTGATAAAGCTCGGGCTGACGGTGATACATATCACTTGCAAAGGCGCGCACCATGTCGTGAATGATGCTCTCAGTCACTACCTGCTCGTGATCGCTGATTTGCATGCCTTGCTGATGGCCCGTCTCGGCGCTATATTCTGACAGCCACTTTTGTGACAGGCTATCGAGCGTGCCCACAAACAGCTTGTCCAAAGTGGTCAATACCAAAGCGCAGCGGCGGTTGGCTTCACTGAGCGCGTAAGTCTCAGTGTGATCAAGTAAATAGGTGAGTAGATGATAATTGATCGGATCACTGATCAGGTCAATATTGCCAGCAAACGTGGCGTGCTCGATCAGCCATGCTTGTCTTGCTTGCTGCTGCTCAGGGCTGACCTTGCGGCGTACTGTCTGTTCGTCATCAGCGGAGTTGGCGGATTGTTGCTGGGTTTGCAGCGGATACAGCAGTGCATGCGTGGCACGGTTGGCTTGTAGCTTGATCAGCCACTGCAAGAGCTGGTGAAAGTCTACCAGCCGCGCATGGATACGCTCACGCATTTCAGCGGCAGCAGCGCGGGTAAAGGTGGTGGCAATGATATGCTCAGGCGCACGCTTGGCCTCGATCAGTAGTCGCAGTACGATGCCAGTGAGCGTCCACGTTTTACCTGTCCCTGCTGAGGCCTCAATCAAGTAATTGCCACGCAAGGGGACGCGCACGGCTGGCGGTTTTTGCGGCGGCTGTTGATCGTTTGGCTGGTGGTCATTTACAGGCATATGGTGTCACTTTTTTGGGGTATATCATCTTGATTATTTTAACGGAGTCAATGCAGCGTGCATCATAGCAAAAAGTGGCTCAGCCAGCGTGGTTAAGCCATCAGACAAGGCGCGGTACGGCTCTTGTTTTTGTAGCACATACTGCCACAGCTCATGCTGGGCACAGGTGTCGTATATCATATCGCTACCATAACTCGGCCATAACCACTCGCTAAAATCGGCCCGCTTAGGCTGGTAAGGCGCATCGTCTTTGGCTGAGTCCATCTTGTTGAGGTATTGCAGCGCATAGACGGGCAAAACAGTCATCGGTGTGGTGCCCGCGATATGGGCAAAACGAACCCACTTTAATAGCTCAGCCAGCGCATCCTCATAAATGATGGGCGCTAAGCTGAACGTTGTGATGCCTTTATACTTGCTGTTTTCACTACTGGCTTTATAAAAGCGCCAAATACTTTTGCCATCATCGTTTGCCACTTGTAGCGCTGTGGTTTGCCGCGCCACTTGCCAGTACACGTGTGCCAGCCAAAAGCGCAACAGATGTGTGGCTCGGGCACTGTTGGGCAAAATGTTGAGCCAGAGCTTCGCTGGTTCGTCTTGCTCACTGGGCACATTGCCTTTGATTTGTAGCCGCCCTTGCGTATTCATGTCTGCGGCTTCGACAGTGATCATTTTTTCGGCACACGGCGTCAACATACTCAGCGGTGCAGCTGTCAGCGTATCGGTTCTACCGCTATCTAAGGTCAAGCTGTCGTCCACATCGATACCGATATTTGCCAACAGCTCACCAAAGCTGCGTCCTTGCTCCATGATATTAAGCTGCTGATACGCCAGCGTGGACTGACGCGAGACGCCTGCAGGCATCACAGGGTGATACAATAGCGTTGCTGTCTCATCAGGGCGCGACTGCCTATCATCCCGTCGATTGACACGGTTGTACAGACTGCTTAGCAATTGATCATTGATGGTATAAGCACTGAGCCCTGATAGCGATAACGGCTCTTGATATACGGTATCTTCAGCAGGCATTACAATATGTACCTGCTGCTCTTTTAAAAAGTGCTTGGCAGGATGACGTACTTGCAGGTACAAATAGCGCATGTCAATATGCACAGTATCCATATCATATACATCACCTTCAAGGGCATCGCCACCAGCAATACGCTGGGCAATCGCCGCATATTCTGCTTTGGATGGCAATGTCACTTTTTGGCGAGTGCGGGCATGATTGTGCTGCTGTAGATGATCAAACACATCCGACCAAACAGGCGCAGGCGCGTAAATGCTTCTTTGGTAGGTTTTTTCGCGCTGCATGGCTTGCTCAAGCATGGGTATCAGATCTTGCGCGGTGTCCGATTGGTCATGGTGGCTATCTGGCACGACAAATACGTCCTCGGCAAATGGCAACGCAGGGTGGCGCGTGACCAGCCATTGTTCAATCAACTTGGGCAGATAACGCTGTACTTGAGCACTCATCGCGTCTTTATTACTGGCGTCATCAGTCGCATGATTTTTAACGACATCAGACTGCTGCGCGTCTTGTAACGGCTGCCATTGCCACTGCACCTCCCCTTGCAAAAACTGCAACAGCTCACTGACAGGGTTGGCAGGTAGGTGCTCATGCGTGTCCGTCAACCGCTGCCCATTATAAAATATCCAGCACGCGTTACGGGCGCACAGCAGGGCATCCAAAAACGCGCCATTATCATCATCTTCACTAAACCGATCACCACGCTGCGCCAATCCTGCTTTCATCAAGTCATAGCGATTGTCCCGATCTCGATTGGGAAACTCTGACAAATCCATATTGAGCATCACCACCAAGCCAAAAGGCACATTACGCAGCGCCCCAAAACGACCAAAGGTAATCACCCCCGTTGGCTCAGCACTGACTTGCTGGCTTTCAAGCTCCGCTTCAATACTATCTAGCATAAAGCTGAGCTTGAGCGGTAAGCTACTCACTTGTGACAACTTGGCTTCTACTTGCGCGCGGCTCAGCACATCGCCGCCTGCGCTGTCTGGCGCATTGTTGGCATGGTAGCGCTGATAGTGACGGTTGGCGCGTAAGCTGCTCTTAAAACCATTCATGGCATTAAAGATAGCGCGCATGGGTCGCGTTTGATCCAGTTCGCCAAAATACGCATGAATGACCGTATCCTCAATCAGATCCAGCCACTTCTCAGCACGGTAACGGGCTTGATAGGCATCACGGCAAGCATGTAACCCTGCATGAACGCGGCATAACGCCTCGATAATGGGGGCATCTGCCAGACTGATCGCCGCAATCGGCACGGTCTTTTCAGGTAATGCTTCAGTACGCCAGTTGGCAGGGTATAGACAGTCGCTGATACCGGCTTCTGGCATGACCAGACCCAAAGCAATCTGATCGAGCGCGTACGCAAAACTAAACCGATAATCATAGTCTTGACTGTCCAAACTTTGCTGCAAATGCGCCTCATCAAAACCCCGTACAAATCCTGCTTGTAATAACAACTCACAAGCACGGCTCATTTGTTCATGAGTCAGCCCCAGACTTTCGTACAACGGTGGCAACATCAGCCAATCAAGCACCGTAGCGGCTTCAAAACGCGCCGTATCGCTACCCAGCAAAGTATAAAAACCACTGATCGCCTCCCAGAGCTGGCGGATCGACTTATCGACCACGCCAGTGACTTTGGCAGGTAAGGTCAATCCATCTTGCCCCTCTCCGGCAACAAACACTGAATTGATTAAGTCATGGTGACGCTCAACATCTGGCAATAACACCACGATATCGGACAGATGACGTGTGCTACCGTCAGCATTAGCCTCGTTGAGCCAGTGCCCAATCATACTACGCAGTATCTCAAGTTGACGCTGTAGATTATGACAAGAATGAACACTTAGGCTATTATCATACTGTGACAATTGCCAATGCCTTGGCTGTTCTAGGTGTTTGTTGGCCAGTTGATCCTCGCTATACCACTGTTCATCAATATTTTCAGTATCGCTTAGGCTATTTTGCTCATTATCAGTATCATCTAGCGCCAATGACAGCTGTGCGCCCAGTGCCCCACTCACGCGCCCTGCTGCTGCTTGCTGCGTGGCGCTCTCATCGAGCATCAAAATATCATGCTGCAAGTGCTCAAGTAAGCTGCGCGGCTGCCCACTACTGTCATCGTCTTGATCGATATCAAATTTGTCTTGCCAATCAAGGACAAATCCCGATCTGTTCTCATTACCAGACAAACTTGCCAGCATGGCAAACGTCTCACGAGACTGTTTGCCCAGTCGTGATAGCAAGGTATGGCCATAATCACGCAAAAACACGCTTTCAGGATTGATAACTTGCTGGCGTTGTAGCCATTGTTTGTCGACAATATCCGCCCAAAACAGCTGTGAGGGATTGTAATGTAGCAAGGTGATGTCGATGTGTTGAGACAGACGCTGCAAAAAATCCAGCTCGTTTTGGGGCAGCTGCTGTATGGTAAAAATGTGCAACTGTGTTGGCAATGTGTCAGATAGGTCGATACCACTACGGCTGCGACAACCGTCTACATCGTCCATGATATGCCAAAACCGCGCCTCAATAGCCGCACGATGCTCATAAACCGCCGCAAATAATAACTGCCATAAATGCCGCTGCGCCGCCTCAAGCTCGACATAATGCGTGACTAACCATTCCGGCGTCTTGCCTGCATACGCATCAAACATTTCGGTCAGCTCATCTTTGGCAACGATCATTGCCTCAACATCCACAGGCTGATTGTGTGACCAACCTGCCAGCCACATCTCACGGTGGGTTAAGTAGCGGCTAAACACCCGCGAAAAATCGGTTGCCAACGACCATAAGCGACTGTCCTGTTGACTGCTATCCGCCGTCTCGTCGATAAGCGCAGACAATAGCGGATACAAAGGGTGCTTCTCATCGGCCATAATATGCGCCCGATAATAAGTGAAATACCCAAACAAACGCCACTGCATCACCGCGCCAGTCAATACCGCCACCTCAGGCACCGCTAGCACCTCTTGCGACTGCTGACTATCCTCAAGCCATGTATTATATGGCGCTAAGACCGTTTGCATCAGCTCCCACTGATACTGCCCCCAAAAGGTCGTCGTCACTAACGTACTGATGCCAGCATGGCTGGCAATCGACTTGTCCAGCCAGTCACCAAGCACCATCGACGGTACAATGACGATAAACTCATCGAAAATAGACTGATTTTTGGCCTGATAAGCCATCAGCAGATGCTCGACCAAGCGTTCGGTGCGATGAGACTGAATAATCGTAAACATAAATAACCAGTTAATAAAAATAAAAAAGCCGCGCCGTATATTGACAGGAGCGCGGTCATATCATCTATGACAGACAGGCCTATGATTTAGCACATAAAAAAAGCCTGCGTATACACGATCTCTACGTTTAATAGTCGTCACTATTTTGCATTTCTGTTACACTGAGGCTTATCAGAATAAGGTTGTTCTATCGTCACTACTTTGCCTGTAGCACGTCGTATTTAGTCCATAAAAACGATGCTCATAGTGTGCCACTGATTGCGCCTACTGACCAGCAAACCCAATCCACTATATAAAACACACGACATTTAGTGTCGCGATAGTTTACCAAGTTCAGCATAATTTTTCACGACGCTATTGCCGCCTACAACCATTGTGTTGCTGATTGCCTCAATAGTCAGTCCTGACTCATTTGGACAATAGCTTTTCGTCGAATACCTTTCGACCAGCTTACTCATAGGATAAGTTGATATGACCCCACGTCGTCCCATTGATGCGCTCTTTGTCAACTCAAAACAACGCTGCTACGTGGTCTATGATCGCGGTAGGCTATGGCAGCTGCCCCGGATGAAGATAGATCAAGCCGCATGGACACGGCGACAGCCTTATACGGGTGATGATGAGGCCTTATATTTGAGCCGTAGCCAAACCATTCATGATCCCATCTTGGCAACGCAGCTGCGTACCCTAAACTTACCTACTGCTGTACGCGGTATTACCCTACCTCGGTTTGAGGCATGGTGGGAGCGCCATGGGTTTGAGTGGACTAAAGCGGCACTGCTGGCAGGTCAGTCGCCACTCGCCGCGCATGAACGCGCAACCACGACAGACACCACGGTCAATCATGTGACTGAATCAAGCCTGCCTACCGTAAGCAATAAAAAAGACACTACTGCCCCTCAGATAGATATGTCAACATCACCCCTTTTAGATCAACATCAGACAGCGTTGTCAGGCTCGAACGATATTTTTGCTGAGATGCTGGCTGATTTGACCAAAGATATGCTGTATCCAAGCTCAAACCGTCACTAGTTGATCCAGCACATCCGTACTGGCGACGCTACTGACCCCATATCATTTTAAAATACTGACTGAATAACGAGCTGTGATATATGAAAGACTACAAGCTGCCATTAGTAGGCCTGATTGTGCTGCTGTTGATTGTTTTTTTTGGATTGCTAATATGGCTTTATTATCACAATCAAAAAAACGTCAACCCTTTGCCCATAGTCGCAGACGCTACCACAGCGACCGATAATAACGAGCCTGTAGGCACAGATAATGCAACGGTCAGCACCTTGTATATCCAAGCCGACGATAGCCTACAGTTGCCGTTAGATGATGTTATCGTACGTTTTGAGAGACGCTACCCAAAGATGCAAGTGTTGGCACGCTATGTACCCACACCATCACTGATCAGCCTGCCCAATATCAGCAACTATAACCATGTGCGTACTGCCTTTTTACTAAGCACCGACATGGTGATCGCTGACGATAAGCTACAACAAAGCCAACTTGATGCCTTACAAGATGTGCTTAACGAGGCGCAGAACAAGCGCAATACGAACAAAGAAGAAGCTGATGCGATATTACTTGAGAGTCGTGACAACACCGATAGTGAGGCAGAAAATACTGATCAATCAATGAGCACCGACCAAAAGGCAGCAGCAAGCGGCAGCAACGAAGCGCGCAGCTTAACCTCGTTCAGCTATGCACTAAAAGACCAACAAGCGGTGGAAGGCGTGATTTTGACGCACAACCCCATCGCGGTCAGCTTTCGTAACTTTTTGCTCTCAAGTACTGGGCAGGATATCTTGAACCGATACGAATACCGCAATATCGATGGCTATAAGAAAAACATTGATGACTTGTTCAACCCCACAACAAATGGTCAATCAGCGGACGATGATGAGTCTGACGTGGAGGTTGCCGATGCGCTGAGCAATGGCAACTAAACTGCATTACTCAGTAGACAGGCACTATATAAAGGATAAAAGCGATAAGAAGCACTGAATCATGCGAAGTTATTTTTTAGTGCTATATATAAGTGGCGCGCCTACCAAGACTTGAACTTGGATCGATCACTTAGGAGGCAACTGCTCTATCCAGTTGAGCTATAGGCGCGTATAGGTAAGGTATTGTAAAAAAATGCACCCACAAAAGCAATCAACTTTCGCATGAAAGCCTTTTTGTTGTTTGATCACATACGACTAATCCCCGTACATGCGGGGAACAGGTACAGGTCACGGATACCAAAGAGTATATCCGCGGTTAATCCCCGTACATGCGGGGAACAGGAGCGTCGTTAAATGTTCCGCAGTAAACAGGGCGGTTAATCCCCGTACATGCGGGGAACAGTGCTCTGAATATAGAGAGCCGCCTGATGTTGCCGGTTAATCCCCGTACATGCGGGGAACAGGTGTAGTGCCATCAGAAAGAGTATCAACAACTCGGTTAATCCCCGTACATGCGGGGAACAGGTGGCTCTGTGTCGTTTAGTATTAGCACCACGCGGTTAATCCCCGTACATGCGGGGAACAGAATTATAGTCTTAATGCTATATTTATCAGTATCGGTTAATCCCCGTACATGCGGGGAACAGCTATTACCAAGCTCAGCCCTATCTTTTAGCGTCGGTTAATCCCCGTACATGCGGGGAACAGAATAGCAGATTAAAAGCAGTATCATTCAAATACGGTTAATCCCCGTACATGCGGGGAACAGACTCTCCGTGCCGCAATTCTTACACTCAGACGCGGTTAATCCCCGTACATGCGGGGAACAGCTTCTTATAAAAGACTAAAATATTCTCATGGGCGGTTAATCCCCGTACATGCGGGGAACAGCCATCCAGTGTTTCACCATCGCCCTCACGTCACGGTTAATCCCCGTACATGCGGGGAACAGTCAAGACTATGTCCCACATTGCCGTTTCGTAGCGGTTAATCCCCGTACATGCGGGGAACAGTAGCGTTTGCAGGTCTACTGCTATGTACATATCGGTTAATCCCCGTACATGCGGGGAACAGTCCCTTTGTGTCCATGTTGTCCAGCGTTGACGCGGTTAATCCCCGTACATGCGGGGAACAGGCCATTTGTGCAAATTCAATATGGCGGCAAAACGGTTAATCCCCGTACATGCGGGGAACAGCCCAAACATTTATAAGAGATTGACTAAAAATCCGGTTAATCCCCGTACATGCGGGGAACAGGCCCCATAAGACCGACTAAGCTTGTCTCAAAACGGTTAATCCCCGTACATGCGGGGAACAGCCATCCTGACGTTGGTTTAACCGTAATATCGGCGGTTAATCCCCGTACATGCGGGGAACAGCAGTTATCACGCATACAAACGGCAGCATAGAGCGGTTAATCCCCGTACATGCGGGGAACAGAACGCAGGTTGCAACTCTAACGTCTGCATGGTCGGTTAATCCCCGTACATGCGGGGAACAGAGTATCGACAGCGAAAACAAAAACGGTCGCAACGGTTAATCCCCGTACATGCGGGGAACAGGACCTGCACCCCTACGGCGATACGGTGCGATGCGGTTAATCCCCGTACATGCGGGGAACAGTTGGCTACTCTGCATCTGTCATCAATCAGTACCGGTTAATCCCCGTACATGCGGGGAACAGCGGTCAGTACGAGCTGCTGACTGGTGATGGCACGGTTAATCCCCGTACATGCGGGGAACAGGTCCATCATGTAAAAAACATCATCACTACTCACGGTTAATCCCCGTACATGCGGGGAACAGCTTGTATGTGTTTTATCGATTTGAGCAATAGACGGTTAATCCCCGTACATGCGGGGAACAGACGCGCAGATTCGTCAAATGATAAACCCATGCCGGTTAATCCCCGTACATGCGGGGAACAGATCCAAGTCAATATTAAGATAGTCTCTATTAACGGTTAATCCCCGTACATGCGGGGAACAGCCGTCAGGCACTGGCTGCATCAACTGATTAACCGGTTAATCCCCGTACATGCGGGGAACAGTTATGGTCGCCATTGCCAAGATTGGCGCGGTACGGTTAATCCCCGTACATGCGGGGAACAGCAGATTACAGGCGTAGGCTCACAGGTCTACGACGGTTAATCCCCGTACATGCGGGGAACAGCCAAGCCAACTTTAGGACCGACTGTCCGATTGCGGTTAATCCCCGTACATGCGGGGAACAGGAATCACTATGAACATTGAATTGCTAAAGCAGCGGTTAATCCCCGTACATGCGGGGAACAGGTCAATGCCTAACAATCGACACCGTTCAGATTTCGGTTAATCCCCGTACATGCGGGGAACAGGCAGCTTTAATATTAATGGGTTGGCATAAGCTCGGTTAATCCCCGTACATGCGGGGAACAGCAGATAAAAGGCAGTGCGTCTGATTTGATCGACGGTTAATCCCCGTACATGCGGGGAACAGTGCTGACAAGCTGTTGATGTGGTCTTTAGTAGCGGTTAATCCCCGTACATGCGGGGAACAGATAGCGATTTTGGTGTTTTGCTGCCATCGACACGGTTAATCCCCGTACATGCGGGGAACAGACAGATGCAGCTAAATTCCCATTTTGGTTAGGCGGTTAATCCCCGTACATGCGGGGAACAGAGCGCCAAATCACGACTCATCTCAGACACCAGCGGTTAATCCCCGTACATGCGGGGAACAGTTACAAGCCGCATTAGATGGTTTAGAGCGTAGCGGTTAATCCCCGTACATGCGGGGAACAGGTAAAATCAATCACACCATCAATTTTATACAACGGTTAATCCCCGTACATGCGGGGAACAGTTAGCATGTATCTGCTGCTCCTCTGTCATGTACGGTTAATCCCCGTACATGCGGGGAACAGGGTCCTTACCTGTTAGATTTTTATCCAACCAACGGTTAATCCCCGTACATGCGGGGAACAGGACTGCGCTAGAGCGCTATCAACAGCATCTTGCGGTTAATCCCCGTACATGCGGGGAACAGTTCTTTGCCCAGTCGACTGGTTACGATAGCATCGGTTAATCCCCGTACATGCGGGGAACAGAAGGTAAAAACTATGAGCGTATTTAATACAATCGGTTAATCCCCGTACATGCGGGGAACAGGTACTGGCTGTGTTTAATGTTTCACCTGTCTGCGGTTAATCCCCGTACATGCGGGGAACAGCTGGTGGCAATAAAGCCATTACGCGTATCTAGCGGTTAATCCCCGTACATGCGGGGAACAGTATTGATGATAAGACTATACGGCTATCGTGGACGGTTAATCCCCGTACATGCGGGGAACAGTCCTCATACGCATGTGACACTGACAGCGGCATCGGTTAATCCCCGTACATGCGGGGAACAGGGTTCGAGCAGACGCACGAAAGCCGTGGGGCATGGTTAATCCCCGTACATGCGGGGAACAGACATTTAGCTCTATCAATCTTCTTATCGTATGCGGTTAATCCCCGTACATGCGGGGAACAGATAGCGAGTTTTGCCGCGTGCGCGTTGGTATGCGGTTAATCCCCGTACATGCGGGGAACAGCAGTAAAGGCGTCATTGAAGAAAACAATCAGGCGGTTAATCCCCGTACATGCGGGGAACAGGTTGAATCAATATCCCCATGCCCTAACAAATCCGGTTAATCCCCGTACATGCGGGGAACAGTTTTTGTCTGTGTAATACTTCAAAACCACCTCCGGTTAATCCCCGTACATGCGGGGAACAGCGTGGCTTTCGCAGGTCTTGACTGGTGCGGGTCGGTTAATCCCCGTACATGCGGGGAACAGAGGTTTATTGGTGGTCGCATATACAAAAGACGTGGTTAATCCCCGTACATGCGGGGAACAGCTTAACAGAGGGCGTAAGGGGTCGCAACTGGGCGGTTAATCCCCGTACATGCGGGGAACAGTTTGCCAATTTCCCGCTGCTGGTCATTGACGACGGTTAATCCCCGTACATGCGGGGAACAGGTGTGAGCATTGTTTTTTAGGTTTGTATAATGCGGTTAATCCCCGTACATGCGGGGAACAGTTTTAGATTATCGAGCGCTGCCTTTTGCCGTGCGGTTAATCCCCGTACATGCGGGGAACAGGTCTATCATGTAAAAAACATCATCGCTACTCACGGTTAATCCCCGTACATGCGGGGAACAGTCACTGTTGATACTCTTACTCATAAGTAACGACGGTTAATCCCCGTACATGCGGGGAACAGACTACTGATATTACCTTGCGCCAGCTCATCGCCGGTTAATCCCCGTACATGCGGGGAACAGTGATTAAGTATGTTGCCGCGCCAATAGCGCGGCGGTTAATCCCCGTACATGCGGGGAACAGATTTCCTAGCGTATTGATTGCATCACTCAGCGCGGTTAATCCCCGTACATGCGGGGAACAGCCGACTGGTTTAGAGCGTATGCTGTGTCCACGCGGTTAATCCCCGTACATGCGGGGAACAGATTGATATATGCAGACGCTACACAAATCAGACCGGTTAATCCCCGTACATGCGGGGAACAGTAAGCTGTCTGTGATAGCGGTTTTTATTTCACCGGTTAATCCCCGTACATGCGGGGAACAGACCTGGGGCGATCAGATCACGAATACGTAGCACGGTTAATCCCCGTACATGCGGGGAACAGTTGATGACGAGGACAACTCGCCAGCCGACGCACGGTTAATCCCCGTACATGCGGGGAACAGATCGAATCCACCGCAGAAGGTCGAGAAGGCGACGGTTAATCCCCGTACATGCGGGGAACAGACGCCTATTATCCGTTTGACCAAAGATAAAGACGGTTAATCCCCGTACATGCGGGGAACAGTGGTATTGATGATACGAGTGCGTCGAGTACGACGGTTAATCCCCGTACATGCGGGGAACAGTATCACCACAGCAGGTAGTGGCATTGGCGGCCCGGTTAATCCCCGTACATGCGGGGAACAGACAAAAATAACGATGCGAGTGTAGCGTCTGAGCGGTTAATCCCCGTACATGCGGGGAACAGTGCGATCAGCTGCGCGCGGGTGCGCTCAGTCGCGGTTAATCCCCGTACATGCGGGGAACAGCTCAACAGGTGGTAAACCGATTTCGGCGCGGGCGGTTAATCCCCGTACATGCGGGGAACAGCGAAAATAAGTTTAAACGGCTGCGTTGTATTACGGTTAATCCCCGTACATGCGGGGAACAGGAACTCAGACAACATATCGTTGATCGTTGCTGCGGTTAATCCCCGTACATGCGGGGAACAGGGCGGTGATGCGGTCGTGGCTCGTCTGGGTGACGGTTAATCCCCGTACATGCGGGGAACAGAATATCAGCGCCTGCGGTGACGGTGGCCGTATCGGTTAATCCCCGTACATGCGGGGAACAGAATTAACCCAGCAAAAGCAACAATAGCGATGGCGGTTAATCCCCGTACATGCGGGGAACAGAGGGCACGATGTTAGCGGGTCGCCCCATCACACGGTTAATCCCCGTACATGCGGGGAACAGCAGCAATACCGCCAACGCGTGCGTATTGCTATCGGTTAATCCCCGTACATGCGGGGAACAGAGGAGCATCATCACTCACGCGACCATATCTAACGGTTAATCCCCGTACATGCGGGGAACAGTACAATATTACTATTTCTAATTAACTGATAGGCGGTTAATCCCCGTACATGCGGGGAACAGCTGTGCAAGCCGTCCCTAAGAGCCATCAAGGGCGGTTAATCCCCGTACATGCGGGGAACAGTTCACGCTTGACTCTAAATCTAAACTTGCCAGCGGTTAATCCCCGTACATGCGGGGAACAGACGGGCTGAGTCACTAAACTCCAGCCCCATGCCGGTTAATCCCCGTACATGCGGGGAACAGGGGTAATTTGCACCAATGAAGTCAGCCTCTAGCGGTTAATCCCCGTACATGCGGGGAACAGGATGAGCTGACCAATGTGCAGGCGCTCGCAAGCGGTTAATCCCCGTACATGCGGGGAACAGGTATATCCAAGAGCACAAGCCCGACCTGCTTATGGTTAATCCCCGTACATGCGGGGAACAGAAAGACGATATTTTCAGAGACAGCGACCTGCACGGTTAATCCCCGTACATGCGGGGAACAGGCATCGCTAAATATGCCCAGTCCTGCCTATCCCGGTTAATCCCCGTACATGCGGGGAACAGGTTTAGCCTGGTGAGCGTAAGTACGTCGCACCCGGTTAATCCCCGTACATGCGGGGAACAGCCTTATTTATTTAGCTTGCTTGTTATTAGTGTCGGTTAATCCCCGTACATGCGGGGAACAGACTTGGAATCATATTGACCTGTGCTAGACAGGCGGTTAATCCCCGTACATGCGGGGAACAGATGACGCGCATCAATCCGACCGTGTGGCGTGACGGTTAATCCCCGTACATGCGGGGAACAGGCTTGTTTCGCCGTCATTGGGCGTATGCTGCCCGGTTAATCCCCGTACATGCGGGGAACAGTATCGCCCACAGCAATATTGGTATCGACTACACGGTTAATCCCCGTACATGCGGGGAACAGTTTCCTGTCTATATAAACCCTAACACTAAAAACGGTTAATCCCCGTACATGCGGGGAACAGTAGGTTGTCCGCTGCCTTGTAGATGTCAATGCCGGTTAATCCCCGTACATGCGGGGAACAGTCCTTGGCTAGCTGTTGATGGATTACCGCGCCCGGTTAATCCCCGTACATGCGGGGAACAGATATGCTGATGCTGCTCCCGACGTTTATGACCCGGTTAATCCCCGTACATGCGGGGAACAGAAGCTGGACTGGTGTTCCGGTGTCTATAAATACGGTTAATCCCCGTACATGCGGGGAACAGCAATTGTGCTATCTCTTCGTTATTACCACGCGCGGTTAATCCCCGTACATGCGGGGAACAGATTGACCTTTTTGCTAAACTCAATCTCATAGCCGGTTAATCCCCGTACATGCGGGGAACAGCCATCTTCTGAGACTGGCTCAGGCTCAACAAACGGTTAATCCCCGTACATGCGGGGAACAGCAAAAATGAGCTTAAATGGCTGAGTTATGTTGCGGTTAATCCCCGTACATGCGGGGAACAGACCTGCGCCGCGAAAGGCTCAGAGCGCGTTATCGGTTAATCCCCGTACATGCGGGGAACAGACTTATGATAAGTCTATGAAATTATTATAATTATAATCTTGTAATTATTCTACCAATTTTTTAACTGTTAAATAGCAATTATCCATCATGTAACGATAAGATAAGGTGTTGATTTTTTTCGTATTATTATTTCTACTCAGCCATTGGATAAAATTGTACCAAACGCATACCTTCATGGTCTATAGGTACACGTCGATTCTCACCATACGTCACAAAGTCAAAGCCAGATTCCGTGTTGGTCGCCCAAGACATAACCACATTGCCATCGTCTGCTAGTGCCAGCACTTGCTCCCAAATCATCTCACGTACACGCCGCGACACATCACCGACGTACACACCCGCCCGTACCTCTAGCATCCAGACTGCCAGACGACCTCGCAGGCTTGGCGGTACTGCTTCCGTCACGACCACAAGCATACTCATGATACTATCCTTCTTTTATGTACTCTATTGACTGCGATGCCCAGCGTTACCTATCGATTCAGGCTCGGGTATCGCTGGCGGCTGGGCATCAGCATAAGGCTTTGGTGGCTCAATCTCTCCTGCAGACAGAACATCCTCTATCATAGGAATTAAATTTCTTAGCACTTTACTTTGACGAAAGATTTCACGGCAGCCAATACGTACTTCACGATCCGGATCTAATGGTGCACGTTTTGCTACAGCAAAAGCGAGTGGCACGACGGTTTCAAATTTGACCAAATCTGCAATGTCATACACAAAACTTTTGGGTTTACCAGTATGTAAAAAACCAATAGCGGGCGCATATCCTGCTGCCAATATTGCCGCTTCTGTCACTCCGTATAGACAGGCAGTTGCCGCACTAATACAGCGGTTGAGATCGTCCGACATATCCCAATCACTAGGATCATACGAGCGCCCTTTCCAAATCATGCCATGCTCGCTTGCGAGACGCTGATAGATTTTTTTGACGCGCCCGCCCTCAATTCCACGCAGCTGATTGACACTTCGGCGACTGGGCGCGGCTTCATTAAAGCGTATTTCAAACATTTTTTTGACGACTTTTAAGCGCAGCTGTTCATCTAAAGCCAGCTTGGCTTGATACAAGAGCTTGTCTGAGCGTGCCCCGCCCGGCTGTCCAACCGAGTACAAACGCACACCTGCCTCTCCAACCCAAATCAGTAGCGTGCCTGTCTTAGCGGCGAGTGCCACAGCGGCATGGCTGACACGCGTACCCGGCTCAAGCATCAGGCAGGTAATCGATCCTATCGGAATGTGCATACGAATGCCATTTTTATCAATGACCACAAACGCGCCATCTTTAACGTCAATCTGACCGTACTCTACAAAAACCATAGAGTTGCGCTCTTTGATCGGGATGGGCTTTAGGGGAATAAATGCCATAAATATGCCTGTCTAAAATAAAAGAGGTGCAAATATAAAATGATACAAACGTAGCGCTTAAATAAACGAGAAACTTATTTATTGACGCAAGGGACGCACGAGCATCAGACCGCAACCAAATGCCTTTTGTTTACCAAAGCCTTGTAGCAGTTGCTCATAAAATAGCGCAGCGTCTTGAATCTCAAGTGCGCCTGCATAATCAAGGCTTGAGAACTGAATGCGTTTATTAACCGTCCCCTTTTTAGCAGTATCCGCCTGATTTTGCTGCGTGATATCCTCCCTAGTTCGGAGAAACTGATGCTGCGTGTACGCTGATAGCTCAAGATTTGGATGAATTACCACGCCCCATGACTGCATGCGCTTGGACTGAGTAATCCAATCGACTCCCGCATCAAACATGGCCTGATCGATACTATAAGCGTCATCAAAACCTTGTTCGATCATTGATTTTTTGGCTTGCATGAGTACATCATGACGAGATGACTTGCCCGCCTCATTTTTTATGGTCACTACAGGATTGGCACGTAATTCAAATGCTAAACGTTGACCTGCATGAAACTTGGGATTAAATGCTTTGGTTTGTACCAAAAAGTACGGATGATCTGTTTTTGGCTTGATGGTTGATAACACATAATAAAACAGCTGCCCGCCTTGCTCGTATTCGCGGTATAAAAACGGTCTTGGGCTGTTTGATGGTAAATCAAACAATTGCCATAGCGCTTGGTGTACGCGATACGGGTTTTGTGTCGTGGCATCGGCGCCCTGTGCATCATTTTTGTACTGCGGTCTGATTTGTTCCGTCACAAAAAGCCGTTTGGCGGCAGGCTCAGACTTTAATGTGACTCGGCTCAAATAACTCATAACGTCTTATCCATAGTCATATCAGTAGGCTTTGTGCTATCTGTAGGTTGAGCATCATCTACAAACGGGGTTAATGGCTCAAACGTTGACCACTCATGCCCGATACGCTGCGTAAACTGCCATTGCTTACGATCAATAGGATCGTCCCAATGCCTGTGGGTCAAGATATGCTCGGTGGTTTTGGCAGATAAGGACACCCCAAATAGATCATCGCGCGCGCCCTCCCAGTGGTAGCTCACTTGGCGACAGCGTGTTGTTTTTGCACCAACATTGGCATCTGTCTGACGATTATCTGTTTGTTCATCGCCTGCTCTTCTCTCAGTAACTATAGTGATCTCGGTAGGTAGCCAGTGATCACTCACCGTTTGATATAAAAGCTCATTGACACGGTTAATATGATTGACAGGTTGATCAGAAGCGTCTTCTTGGACTGGTAATAAACGATTAATAGACGTATCTAGCGCTTGCTTGATATTGGTAGCCGTAATAATGCGCGGCGTTAACGGCATGGCAAGCGGGCAAGACTTACGCCCCAAATATAGCGTAAACTTAGGACGCTCTAGCGCCTGCTGCAGTGCTGGCAAGTCAAATTCATAATCATGATTTCTCGCGTTCTGCTCATTATTTTGCTCACTCTGGGGCTTTAGCCAAATAGCAACCATCCATAAGCCATCTTCGCGGTAGTCTCGTGATGACAATATGGTCTCAAGCTTGGCGCTTTGTAGTTCTTGTTTACGGGTATGAAAGCGCTGTCCTTTGACGGCAGCAGTCGTTTGAATGGTATGATAATCGCGCAATATCGTCCCACGACTGTATGTTTTTGAGGCTATGCCAATACTATCCGCCAGTGCTTGCAACTGCTTTTGGTCATCACGCCTGATACCTAACGCCGCGCCAATCAAACCGAGTACCGCACCGCGCGTGGGATGATCACTCGTTGGTCTCTCCTCACCAATCGCTACAGCGCCCCATGAGGATAAGGGGGCATATAGCCGCATGACCAAATAATCCATAGCAAATGTCCCTGTTTTATGTGTGGTTAAATGGTCGTTATGTTGCCATCGACACCATAACGACTCAGTCATTAGATAAAATTACGGCTTAGGATAATTTGCCGCGCCGTCATCGGCCACAAATTGCTTCAGCCCTGGTAGCGTACCCACACCATTGTCGACGTCCATCACATAGCGGCTGTCCGCACAGGCGCCGTACACGCTATCAAATTTTTGTTGATGCAATTGTAAACTGTCAATGGCATCACTTAACACATTGTCCGTATTCACAGGGCGCAAGTAGGCGACCGACAATGAACGTGGCTGCACACTGCCCTTCTCAGCCATCACATAACTTGCAAAGGCACGCGACCCAAAGCTGTTTTGTTTGCCTGACGGGGCGACCGTTGTCACCGCCTCCGTCAGCGCCGCAAGCGTTTTTTCGGCAAGTTTCATATCGCCGTTTAGATTGTCCAGCAGCAAGTCTTTATTGATACAGATGTATTGATAAAACACAGCAGCAGCAAAGTTGGTCTCGCCAATGTGCGCCGCCCCCGCATCTTCGCTATGGTCATTCAAGTCATCAACGGCGGTAAAATAATCGTCTTCTATAGCCACTTGCTGCACGCTGATTGCATGAGCCACTTGACATGCCGCCTCAACATTGAAAGTAGGCTTGCTTGCAAGCATACGTCCAAACAAGGCAATATCTGCTGCCATATTGTCATGCTTTAATAGTGATAACTCTTCCTCAGTAGGCGCATCCCCTGTCTCAATAACGCGTTTGACCAATTCATCAACCGCTTGCTGCTCCGCTGGGCTAACATGTACCAACTGCTCAATCTCAGGCGCACGTTTGGCACTGACTTTACCAAATTGCTCGGCAATCGCTTTGGCAATTTTATCCGCAGTGGTGTCCTTTACCCCGCCTGCCAGAAGTTTTTCCTTAACTTGCGTACCAATGCGTTTGGTGCGCGTACCAATATGACCTGCCAGCGCCTCCTCAAACACATCGGACACACGCCAGTGCCGCTTGAGGCTTTGTGAGCTGACCCGCAGACGCTCAGCGTTACCCATTCTGGCGGTTTTGGGTCGTCCCATATCATCACGGTTTAGGTTCGATGGTGGATAGCTGGTCAATACATGCAACTGGATAAATTGGGTCATAGTCATGTCCTGTAAGAGTCATAAAAAGGGGGTAATAATGCTTAAGCGGCGTTCATTTGATAATAGCTCAGCGACCACTGCACGGTTAATTTATCTTTTGGGCTGCGATAGTTTGAGCCTTGAAAATCAGCAAAGCGGTGCATGATGTCATTGGCAAGCCAAACAATATTTAGCGGTTTGCCTTGCTGCTGCAACTGCGTAACCATTCGCCATAGTAACTGCACAAAGTCGTTAGGGTCTCGCGCTGATATCAGCTTTTCGAAGCGTAGCGGCGTAATCAGTGGACGCTCATTATCTTGTGACCCCGCCACATGCGCCATGTTGTTGACGAGTTTAGCTTTGTCTTTGCTGGTGACATAATAGGGCTCATCGGCATGACGTACTTGCGCGAGCACCCAAGCAACGGCTAGCCATGCGTTGAAAGTTGTATCAGTAATCTTGCTAGAAGGTGACGCGGCAAGCTTATTGCTCACTTGCTGCCACAGAGCGATAAACGCTGGCTGCATGGCAACCTCGTCCATATGCTGGCAGCGCTTGAGCTTGGCGGCATCTGATGACGATAGGCTACTGCGAAAAAATACCAGATAAGGGTCATTTTCGTCTGTTACAGGCAAGTTATTTGCCTTGTTTTTAATCTCTAATAATCTTTTGTGCCATGCGCTGATGATAGGAAAACAGCCTTGCAAATAACGCACTGCCTGATAGCTTGGAGCGTTTTTTTTATTGTCTTGATTACTATTGTTTTGAGCGGTGGAATTATTCATGAAACATTTTCCTTATTTGCAGCTTTATGACGACCACGGAAGTTTGCCAGTGCTTTATTGCCATATAAGAAAGCGCGCAGTTGGTTTAATTGCGCCATATGCCGCTGTTTGATGACCGCCGACGACAGCACTTGCTCTTCAAAGATTCGCTCGGTCAATTTAACGATACGGTTGAGCCAGCGCATGCCAGCGTCATGGGTCAGTTTGCCACCATGACGCGTTGCTTCATCAATCGCGGCAAAAAACAGCGGCTCACTGCGCTGCCAAAACATGGTGTCAATATTGCTCATATCGCCTTTAGTGTCTTTGGCCTGGCGCTCACTCATCCAGCCTTTTTTTATGCTGTCGCGCAATTGTCTGACGATGCTGTCCGTTAAAGTGTGCAACTCAAGAACAGTATCTAAAAGCTGTTCTTGATCTTCAGGCTCGATATGATAGATGGGCAGCTCTTTACTATAAAAGCCGCGCGCCTTCATGTTATCCATATCATAAGAAAACGCCCATAGCCTTGAAGCGTCTATCTCGCCCTCGCTTGCTTCATGAATATCGTTGGCTTGATCAATCACCATGGCACGAATAAACCCTGAGCTACCTTCCTTACCAGTAAAGGTAAGCATGTGCCAGATTTTATAGTTAATGCCGCCCGGTTGGGCTTTAATTGAAAATGGCGTGTCGTCAGGTTTTTTGGGATTCAGTCGGTACGGGGTAAAGGGATGCGGCGACCAATCACCTTCATAATTGTGACCATAGTTTTGGGTTCGGTACTGAATGACTATCTGGTCGCAGTGCTCGCCTGTGATGTCATCTATTGGCTTAATATCAGCATTATCTGGCGCATCATCAATTATGAGCCGTATGCGGCGCGGCATCGCCCAGTAAATATGTAGTGGATGTACGTCCTGGCTATATATCGGCTCACCACTCTTGTCACTGACACGCGTGTCTGTAAGCCACGGAAAGACGCTGCCGTCATATAGGTTAGGGTCTGGATAGTCAAAATCGGCACGATTAATCACATTTAACCACAGCTTTTGCCATAAGCTGCTGTCATCATGAGTGGGACGGACAAGGGTGGTCATAGGGCCGCCGCCGCGCAGCCCAGTGCGATGACCTTGCCCGCCAGATGGCGCGTTGATTTGCAGGGTAAATAGTGCCAACGCCGCTATCGGCAGTGACAGCTGATTAACCAGACTACGTTTGATAAAAAAGTCTTTATTGTGTTTAAGCGTATTACCGCCCGGAGCTTCGATAAGTAAGCCATCAATACGGTTAACCGATTTGACGTCTTGTAGCGGGTCTAAGTCCTGCATAAACCGCGCGCCATTGCTCTTTGGATCATCATCAACAAAAAATGCATGACGAACGGTAGCAAACGCCGCTTGTAGCGCATCAAGACTTGGCGGTGTCTCGTAACTGTCTAGCCAGTCATCGATAGTATTGGGGGCAAAGGTGGTTTGTAATAAGCCGATTAGTAATTGATACGCAGCGCCTTGAAAGTCTAAGCGCGGCAAATCCAGCTCAGCAATATTAGGATCAGATATCTGTACTGGGGTTATGATTATACGGCGACCATCACAGGTGAGTACCGGCAACCAAGGGTCATCAATTAGGTTCATATCTATCCTAGTGTTATTCGTTATCAATGGCTATTGTGAAACACTCCTTTCAGACTAACGACAGATAAAATACGAGTCAACAAAAATTTATATTTTTAGTGCGGAAGACAATCTATCGACAGCCACTACACTCCATGTAGAAAAGCTATTTAAGCATATAGAAAAAAATTCTATAAAAAATATTTTAAATAATAATAAACAATTGTAATTAGAAGTAACCCGTTCCCCACTCACGTGGGGATTTTAGTTTCTACCAATCCTTTATCTGCATCATAAACAAACTGCTCATCATTACCCAATAACCACAACTGTTTATACTCTAATCCATGGTAGCGCTCGTTTAAGGCAGCTACTTGTGAAGTATATTGATCAGGAACATCTGCCAGTTTTTTTGCCATACTTTCACCCATTTTAATCACGCTTAGTTCAAGCGAGAACGGTCTTGGCGCGGCATAGAATTCAATTCTTTCTGAGTCTTGATTTAGCTTACATATCACCACCTCTGATGTGGGCATTTCTTGGAACCTTGTATTGGCGTCACTATTGGCAACGGATTCGCTGGCAAACCACCGCGTTTGGCTTTTTTCGCAATAGCCCTTATCCCACTCGATCAGCATGTCCTTAGCAGTGCTTTGTTTGCGTTTTTGTTGGCTGTCATCGGCTTTACTGTCGGCAAGTAGTGCCTCTGGTATTTGCTGCTGGGCATCTTTGGCATAGACCGATTCGATCAATAACCGTGCATCTTTTGGCAGATCAAGACAGCCTTGCTGCTGTAAGATTCGCATCGTCAGCCACAGTTGACCGACATGCCGATACACATATTGGCTTTTATCAAACAGATCGCTATACCATGCTGCTGACGGATCATCGCTAAATATCGGCGCTAGTATCTTTAAGGTAGGCGTGTCTCGCGGCACAAGGCTATCAGATAGCCGTCCTTCTAACCGCTGACCCGCTTGATCACGCTGATGTCGATGTAGCCTGCCTGCCCGCTGGATCAGATAATCAATAGGACACAAATCGCTTACCATCACATCGCTATCAGCATCGAGAGATTCTTGAAACACTTGGGTGGCAATGAGTATCTTGCCAGCACGGATATCTGGCGTACTGTGTTTGCCAAACCAGTGTAATACTTGCGTCTCAATGCGGTTGCGATCGGCAAGCGCAAAGCGGCTATGAAACAGTACTATATTTTGGCTGTCCATTCCTGCTGCAAGCAGATCATCATAGGCGTCAATGGCGTCAGCCACGGTATTTCTGACCCACACCGCGCATTTATTGTCCTGTGCCGCCTGCAGCAAATAATCCACGACCGTCTCAGTGGTGTGCATAAAATCAACTGCCAATTTGCGCGCCACCCGCTCAGGACTATCAATCACGCTTTCGCGGACAGGCATTACACCAATGTCAGGTATGGCTATCACTTGTGTGGCAAGCGGGAATTGCTCGCTTTGGGTTACGTGTTGATCAACGTCCATTTGATAATGAGTGGTATATTGATCCAGCCACAGCTTAGCCAGCGCTTCGCGCTTATCAAGACTGAGCGTTGCGGTTAATAAAATCGCGTGCCCGCCTTGATGTAAGTGTACTTGCAATAGCGACTTTAGTAGCTCAAACATATAGCTGTCCGCGCTATGCACTTCATCGAAAATCAACACTTTGTGGTGTAGCCCAAATAAGCGTAGCGGTTGGTGTTTTTTGGGTAGGGCTGCTAGTAGTGCTTGATCAATCGTACCTACGCCGATGCTGGCAAGTAGCGCGCGCTTATTACTGCTAGCAAACCAAGCATGACACTGACTGCTGATCTCGTCACCGATTATTGCTGTCTTAGCTGTATTGACATAGTCTGCACTGGCATTTTGCAGCAATTTCTGAAAAGTTGCGTTCATGTTTTTGCTACCATGCGCAAGGACCAGTGACGGTACACTGCCCTGAGCGTTTGCATCATATAGTGTGGGCATGAACCGCTCGATACGTTCAAACATGGCATTAGAGGTCGCGGTAGTTGGCAGTCCAAAATAAAAGCCATCTGCTGCACCCTTTGCCATCAAGCGATGCGCAAGACAAAGCGCTGCTTCTGTCTTGCCAGATCCTGTGATGTCTTCTAACACAAACAGCTGCGGGCTATCAGGCAGCGGTACAGACTCTGCCCACGCTTGCAACGGCGATGGCGCAAAGCCAAAGCTGTCTTGGATGCTATTAAAAGGCGCTGGCGGCGTAATATTTACCAGTCCTTTGTCATAAATACAGCGACCAGCACGCTCAAGCGCCATAAGCCAATAGTCACTAAGTGGCATCACTTTATTTTCATAACAAAAGTACTCGCTGTCAGAGCCAAGCCAATCTGCCAGCATGGTCACACCAGACACCTGCCAGCTGATGTGCTTAACGCGCGTTTGCCAGTCGGTATCAGCCAACAAGTCAATTGGCATATCGACATGAAACAATGATTTTAAATCAGTGATCCACTCATTAGCCGCTTGTAGATTATTTGGTGTGATTTCATTTTGATACTTCACACCAACCGCTGACAAATCCTTAAAGTTGACTGGCTTATCCTCAGGTTGAATAGGCACACCATGATGCCCCAACACGCAATTAAATAAGATAGACAACCCAGTCTTGATACGCCGCTTCTGGTCTTTATCTGCTGTGCAAAGACGATTATTAGCAAAGGCATTTTGATAAAAACACCATCCAAGCGCGTCGTGCCGTTTGGTATAAGGATAAGTTTGCCGATCAACCGAGATCAAAAAGTCATCGTTTGCTTGATACAAACCCTGAAACGAGGCGGCAAACTTACCCAAATCATGCAATCCAATCAAAAAACACAATAGATCACGCAGCTTAGCCTTATCAATTTCTAAGTAGCTTGATAAATCACTCATAATGGGCGCATCATCATGCAGTAAGTGATACGCAATTGCTGCCACATCTAAGCTGTGATAAACCAACAAATGATAAGGAATAGTAGATAATTCAAGATTGGGCTGGGCTTTACCCCAGTAGCGGTAATAAGCAGAAATGTTAGACATAGCAAGACTCTATGGCAATATGATCAGCTATAGATTATAGCAAACAAAAGACAGCTGTATTTTGGGATTACGAGAATCTATACTCCTGCTTTCGATACTTAACTACCAAGTATTTTAATATATATTACTATTCATATTTGAACGAATAAATGCTAATATAGAACTTTGTCATTTAAATATGAGTGATTATTATCATATGCGATTTGATTTTTATACGCCAAGTGAGATTGCCGTTATTTTAGGTCAACGCTTAAAGACGCAGCGGTTATCATTGAATCTCACCCAAGCGGCTTTAGCAGAAAGGTCTGGGATTGGTATCAGTACTGTGGCTCGCATTGAATCAGGTCAAGGCGGTACACTAGACAATATAATCAGGCTTGCTATAGCACTTGGTATGGTCAATCATTTTGCCGAGTTGTTTGACATCAAACCTAGCAGTATTGAAGACATTATCGCTAAACAAAACCCACGCCTGCGAGCATCAAATAAAGCTAGCGAGTAACGCTATGTACCAACCAATATCTGTTATTAATGCCTACTATAAAGGCTTTGGATCTAAGCGTCTTATCGGTCAGCTCACAATGGACGGACGCCGTCCTGTATTTGGCTATGATGCTGCGTGGCTGGCTGATGGACTGGAACTATCACCAGTTGAAATGCCCTTACGATCAGCACCTTATTATGGTGCTCATGCATCAAGCCATTACCTATGCGGATTATTATCAGACAGCTTACCTGATGGTTGGGGCATGCTGCTTATGGATAGATTTTTTCGTAAGATTATGGACAAACCTGCAGGGCAAATCAATGTTTTGGATCGTTTAGCTTATATTGGTGACTCTGCCATGGGGGCGCTTAGCTTTGAGCCTGAGCATGACTTATCTGACACTATTGATACAGGTGAGCTGACTTTAGCCAAACTGGCGGCTGCCAACCAATCGATTTTATCAGGTCAAGACAGTGATATATTAACCGAGCTTATCGTCATCGGTGGCTCACCGCAAGGCGCAAGGCCAAAAGCACTTGTCCTATATGATGAAGCAACCGAGTTTATTGCTATGGACTTAACAAGCGAACAGCCATCCACAACGCCGTGGCTGATTAAGTTCCCTGCCCAATCTGAGCATAAAAGCGTTTGTCTATTAGAGTCACTTTATGCTGATATGGCTAAGCAAGCAGGCCTAAACATGCCTGCGCACCATTATTTTGATATCGGTGAACAACATGCTGCTTTTGGGGTTGAGCGTTTTGACCGCATGGGCAATCAACGCGTTCATACTCATACGCTGGCAGGGTTATTAGACATTGATTTTCGGATTCCCTCATTAGATTACCTGCAGTACTTGCGCTGTGTGCGTATGTTGACAGGATCACAAGCCGCGGTAGAAGACGGTTTTAGACATGCGGTATTTAATGTGATTTTTAATAATAAAGACGACCATAGCAAAAACTTCTCTTTTATGATGGACAAGGCTGGCAGGTGGTCATTAGCGCCCGTTTATGATTTGGCTTATAATTCAGGAATGAATGGTTATCATCAAATGGATGTGGCAGGTGAAGCGAAGCACCCTACTCGATCTGACTTACTGAAACTGGCTAAAGCAGCTGATATTAAGCAAAACAAAGCTCAAGCAATGATTGATCAAGTAGCATCAGTTGCTGAAGATTTTTTGACTGTTATTAGAGACCATGACATCGAAAACGAATTATCAAATCAGGTCATTCGTGACATAAAAGCCAATATTAATCGGATGGTAAGTTGATAGCGTTATGTAAGTTGTTAAATTTGTTGTTAAAAATAATGGTGGTGTTCTAAAAAGTATGCTGGCAATAAAAGTCCATCAGAAACCTATGCTAAGTTCTCTGTTTCTATAGCGCTTTCAAGGCTTCAAAAATGGTTCAAATTTCAATCAGCATACTTTTTGATACACCACCTAATTATACCGCTACGCTTATTAAGATTTAAAAACTTGCATGGTCTGTATAGACGTAAACTCTTTGAGACCCGCTTCTCCAAACTCAATACCAAACCCAGAGTCTTTAACACCACCGAACGGGGCATCGGGTTGAACCATGGCATGATTATTGATCCATACAGTACCGCAGTCTAAACGTGAACCGATACGCTGTGCTTTTTCGATGTCTGTTGACCACACTGAACCGCCAAGTCCAACAGATAAGCGGTTGGCACTGACAATCGCTTCTTCGACATCGCTAAACTTAATAATCGGAAGAATCGGTCCAAACTGTTCTTCATCAACCAATCTTGCGCCATCATTGATATGATTCACCAACGTTATGGGATAAAAATAACCAGTCTCGTCTACCACTTCCCCGCCACATAAAAAGTTAGCACCGCGCTCTTTGGCATCTTGAACGAGTGCTTTGACGATGTCTAGCTGCTTCTCATTTTGTAGTGGTCCAAAGTCGGTGTCTTCATCAAGCCCATTACCCGTCTTCATGCTTTTGGCAATCGTGGTCAAGGCGGCACACAACTCATCATGTACTGATTCATGCACATACAGTCGCTTTAGGGCGGCACACGTTTGACCATTATTGATAAAAGAGGTGGCAAAAATCTTACCTACAATAGCTTCAATATCAGCGTCGGCCAGTACGATACCAGCGTCATTGCCCCCTAACTCAAGTGTCAAACGTTTTAAAGTCACAGCCGCGCTTTTCATGATGGCTTTGCCCGTTGGGGTGGAGCCTGTAAATACAATTTTGGCAATGTCCACATGCTCAGACATCGCCGCACCGATATTCCCTTCACCAGTGACGATATTTAATACCCCTGCTGGCAAAATATTATTAGCAATTTCACCGAAGTATAATACCGTCAACGGCGTCATCTCAGATGGTTTCATAACCACCGTATTGCCGGTTAATAGCGCAGGAATGATATGCCAGATACTGATCAACAATGGGTAGTTCCATGGCGTTATGGAGCCTACCACGCCAAGTGGTTTGCGATGCAATTCTATGCGAGCCGAGTCATTGTCTTGAATGATTTCTGGTTCCAACGCCATGCTGGCGGTCGCACGTATCCAAGCCAATGTCCCACCAAGCTCAAAGCCTGCCCCCAAATCGGCAAAGCCTTTTAGTGGTTTGCCTTGCTCTTTGGTCAGCATCGTCATCAACGCCTCACTGTCGGCTTCGATGGCATCAGCAAGCTGCATTAGGTAATCACGGCGCTCTGCATATGTGAGCGCTGACCAACTAGGAAAGGCGGCTTTGGCGGCGGCGACTGCCGTATTTAACTGTTCAACACTGGCTTTTGGACAGCGTGCCACCACTGATTTGTCGGCTGGATTAATCACATCGAAATAATCATTCGTTGAAACTTGTTTACCGTCGATAATTAGATTAAATTTTTTCATGGTGTTAACTCTTATTCTTGTGAATATTATTTATAGGGCTGACTAGAAACACTCAGGCTAAGCCATAGCGTCAAATCATCTAAAAATAAGCGCTCTGCTTATATCATTAGCCTTAATGCAACCTTAGTGCAACCATATTATTGCTGCACTAAGGTTGTACTATTGACGCAGTAAGGCATGTCCCTATTTTAGAGCGGTTTATTTGCTTTCATCTTTGCCTTGATTAAGTGCCAATGACGGGGTTTCATCAAAGAAATTCCAAGGTTTGAGCAGTACATTCACCCATTCAGTTGGCATAATAGGCCACTCTTCAGCGCGCGCTATATGGGTAGTGCCCGTCGTTAACCATACCACCAGATCCTTATTATGAATTTTTTCATCATCTGCAATAAAGGCTCCTAACCCTGTGTCTTTATCAGAACGGTTGGGATAGGTACCTTCTGGATATAACTCATCTGGCTTGTATTGTGTTACCCAAATTTGTTTGTCCATAAAGCTCAGACGATTGAACAACCACTCATCATCCGCAAAATTCGCGCCTTTGGCAATCGGATGCGTACCACCTGCAAACGGAATCATTTGATAAGACACGGGGTTGCCCATACGGTTTTCTTTACTGGCATTACTGATTAAACGTACAGAAGAAGGATCAAAGTTTTCTTTCGCTGTCGTTTCTGTCAGCACGGTCGTCTCACGCGTCTCCATCGTGCTGGTACGCGGGCCGCCGCGCGTATTTTTCGTGACTATAGGCTCTATATGTTTGATGTTATTGGTCTCGCCATCAATATCCATGTCCAAGCGAAAGTTGTAGATATGCTGGTGCGTGGTACCAACGATGTTATGGTCAATCAAAGTGCCATAGCGCGTGTCTTCTTTGGCACTTGGGTCATGCATGGTTTTTGCCATAACCCCTTTGACCGCTTCAATGCCTGTCGCGCCCGCATCAATACCAATAGTACCGTTTGGCTGTAGTACCCAGTCAAAGATATAATCATAGTTACCGATGGTGCTGATCCAGCGCACCACCAGTTCTCGGCGCTCGGTACTGACGTTTTTTTGTCCCATTTCTTGGTGCTTAAATTCAGGGCCTGCATAGCGCTCAAATATGGCAATGGCGTTCGGAATGGTATAAGGATTGCCTTCATAGTCTGCAAGCACCGCATCAAGTAGCACTGCGTTTTCTGGGGCATCGACATTTTTCTCTAATGGCGAGGTCAAGGTACCCATGCCGTACTCGCCCGCATCGAGGTACGATTTAAAGTACCAGCCCACATCAGGGTCACCGTAGGGCACGACCATACCGCCTAAGTTACCTTGATACATGATTTTACGGTCAACGCCTTTGTCGTTAAAGGTCATGGTACTCAGCTGCAAACCAGTACGGCTATCAAGACCGATATGAAACTTCCAGTTATTCCATTCAACGTTTCGACCTGTGATGGTGTAGTTTTTGCCTTCTGGCTCGATGATATTCAAAGGCTTATTGTTGACAATGTCTCTGTCGCGACCATCGATGGGACGCGGGGTCATCGGTACGGGAATGACGCTATCTTCTTCTATTTTAATTACTTTTTTCGTATCTAGATCAATCACTGCCACCAAGTTCTCGATGGGATGTGCCCAGTAATTGCCATCTCCGACATCTAGGTAAGAGACGATTTTGAGGATGCGCTGCTGCTTATCTGCTAGTCCGTCTTTACCACCAAAGTAACCGACGGTCAGCGGTGTGCCCACCACTTTTGTCACATCATCAATGCCGTGTTTTTTTAAGGCGACTTTGTATTCTGGGCTGGTTTGAATAATCTCTTGTACGGCGATAAAGTCATCTATGAGCACCATACCGAACGTATCTTCAAGCGTTTTCCAACTCGTAAGCGCCTTTTTATCTAAGTTCACCTCACCCTCAATGGCGGTAGTACCCTTCAAAAGGGTAAAAGTAGCCACACGATCACCGCTAAACGGCTTGTCCGCCAGTACACTTTTCCAGACAGCGTCTTTGTCAGGCTGCTTTAGGCGAATATCGGCAAACCTTAAGTTTTTCTCTGTTGGTTTTGACTGACGGATAATCGCGGTCACTTGCTTAATCTCATCACTGTTCAAGCTATTAAGTGGATGCGGCGTGCGCTCGACTTTAAAGGTTTGGTCTAAATTTGATTGCAGTATTTCATTGGCCAAGGTGTCAGGTACTAAGGCTTGACCGTTTTTCATGACCAGCGGATTGGTGATGGTTAGAGGTTTTCCATTGACCATGGCAGTCGAGCTACTCGGTTTGATTTTTACCCGTGTCGCGTCCTTGGTGATGGTATACATACCGGCATAGCTGTCATAGGTGACTTCTGCATCCGCTGTTGACATGGCTTCCTCAAGCGGAACCATATGCACCTCTCCACCATGCGCTAGTGCCTGACCACTATAAATAAAAGCCAAGCTGGCGACTAACGCCGTGAATGCCGACTTGAATGCGGTACGCTGACGAGGTTGTTTACTGATTGTCGCGTTGATTTTTTGCTGATGGCTAGCGTGTCTCATAAATAACTTCCTTGTTATCGTGGATGAATGTAGATTTTACTTTTTGTCATAGCCGCTATTTGTCATAGCCGCTATTCGTAACTGATGGCCTGTATTGTTAACATTCTGATTTGATATGGTGTTGAGCCGTAAAGTTCTTATGTGTTAGCCGCTCGTCCGTGTCCATGGTTAACGGCTGTACTTCTTCTAAAGAGTGTAAAGATCGGTTGGCAAGGTCGATATATTGCTGCGTACCATGCGCTTTCCAAGCCAACTCCTTTTCTTCAAGTGCTCTGATCACTTTTGCAGGGCTGCCCAATGCCATGACGTTTGGCGGAATGACCATCTTCGCTTTGACGGTACTATTCGCCCCAATAATGCTATTTTCACCCACTTCTGCGAGGTCTAAAATGACACTGTTCATGCCGACAAGTGCATTTTTTCGCACGATACAGCCATGTAGAATGGCGGCATGCCCAATATGACCGTACGCTTCGACCACCACGACATGATTGGGGAAACCATGAATGATGCAGCTGTCTTGGATATTGGCGTTTTTTTGAATACGAATACCACCAAAGTCTGCCCGTAATGACGCGAGTGGACCGACATACACGCCAGCCTCAATGACAACATCGCCAATAATCACGGCAGTTGGATGCACATAAGCATCTGGGCTGATCACGGGGACTACTCCGTCGATGGCATAGCAAGGCATCATCGTCTCCTTATCAAGACATAGCAAACAACGTATAACATCGTCATTCGTTTAGGTTTCTTTTACTCAAGTTTCTTTTACTCAGCTTTCTGCAGCAAACTTTAAGCCGCCGAAGCGTTTATAAAACTGGGGCAGTGCTGGTGGCATGGTGCCCTCTGCTGTGCGCGCAATGTTCAGAAAAAACGCCTCAGACGCGCTTACAATCGTTTGGTACACATTACTGGTCAAGTTACGCGCGGTCAGTGCCAGCCAATCTGAGGGCAATAGCTCTAGCGGTAAGTTTGGGTCTTTTAACAAAATACGGCGGTACTGGTGAATCAGTAAAATGCGAATTTGAAACGCTTGCAATGCATCAAAATCATCATCTTCGATAAGACTTAAAATATTACGAAAGTCGTTAATGAATTTATCATAGCGTTGGTGCAGCTGCTCGATGGGCCAGTTCACCTCAACCATACGCTTGAGTGTCGGATGTGACTCTTGCCATAAGGGCAAGGCCTCGGCGCGAAACACCACCACTTGCTCCGTCATCTTGAGATTAAATAGCAAGTTTTGTAGCTGCTGTTGGTCGCAGCTGGGATAGGCCATAAGATTGGTGGAAATATTAGCAAACCCGAGCCACTCCAATTCTTTTTTGAGCAAGGTTTTGTTGCCAAGCTCAACCGAGCTTAATAACACCAGATCCCATTTGTGATCCCACTCGCTCTGATGTAAGCCATAAATCTTTTTATGAGCGGTCGCAAAGCGTTCACGGCTGACATCGGTAATGCGGTAGTAACTGGTACGTCCGATTTTTTCGGAGCTTAACCAGTCATTTTGTCCCAAGCGAAACACCGCTGTACGCACGGAGCGTTCATTAAAGCCGAACGCATCCATGAGTTGAATCAGGCTGGCTAAACTAATCACCCCGCCTCGTTGAAAGATACAATCCCCAAAGATGGACATAATTAACGAGGTGCCGCTCAAGACATCTTCACAAATAAGCTCATCGATACATTGTTTTAGTTTCGCGTTCATGTCGTTTATTCATTATTTAAAAAGCACGCGATAATACCCAAGAGACTATCGCGCTGGGTTAATTACATTAAGCAGGAACAGCGACATCACGCAGGTCAACAACACGTTGAGCCTTACCCTCAGAACGAGGTAACATGCCTTGTGGTAAGACATCTACCTGTACGCTGATACCCACCATCGTTTTTATTTTTTGTTTCAGTTTATTGGCCAATTGCACCACTTCAAGATCATTGATATCACGACGTGACTCAACGTGGATACGTAGAGTGTCTAAGTGGCCGTGCTTGATGATATGAATTTGGTAGTTTGGCAGTAATTTTGATATTTGTAAAATCTGCTCTTCGATCTGCGAGGGGAACACATTAACGCCGCGAATGATCATCATGTCATCGCTACGACCAACAATTTTTTCCATGCGGCGCATGGTGCGTGCAGAGCCAGGTAATAAGCGGGTCAAATCTCGTGTACGGTAGCGAATGATGGGCATACCCTCTTTGGTAATGGTGGTAAACACGAGTTCGCCAAGCTCACCGTCTGGTAGTACTTCCCCAGTCTGAGGGTTGATGATTTCTGGGTAAAAGTGGTCTTCCCAAATGGTGGCGCCGTCTTTAGATTCTAAGCATTCCATAGCGACACCTGGGCCCATGACTTCTGACAGGCCGTAGATATCTAACGCATCAATACCTAAGCGCGCTTCGATCTCTTGGCGCATGGCATTCGTCCACGGTTCCGCGCCAAAAATACCCGTTTTAACTGAACAGTCTTTGGCAGTGCCAAATTTTTTCTCTAACGCTTCAATAATGTTTAGGCAGTACGAGGGGGTCACCATTAAAGCGGTTGGTTTAAAGTCTTGGATGAGCTGGGCTTGGCGCTCCGTTTGGCCACCTGACATAGGGATGACCGTTGCCCCCAAGCGTTCAACACCATAGTGAGCACCCAATCCGCCAGTGAACAAGCCATAACCGTAGGATACTTGAATGGTGTCTTTGCTGGACAGGCCAGCGGCACGCAGTGAGCGCGCGACGACATCTGACCACGTCATGATATCTTGCTTGGTATAACCAACCACGGTAGGTTGGCCCGTCGTCCCTGATGAGGCATGCACACGGATGATCTGTTCTTGGGGGACGCTAAACATCCCAAACGGATAGTTGGCGCGCAAATCTGACTTGGTGGTAAATGGGAATTTGGCCAAATCTTCCAAGGATTGGCAGTCCTCTGGGTGAACGCCAATTTGGTCAAATTTCTTTTTGTAGACAGGACTGTTGTCGTAAGCGTGTTTGAGGGTTGCTTTCAAACGCTGCAACTGTACGCTACGTAATTCGTCTACCGACGCGGTTTCGATGTGTTCCATGACATTATGATTCATATAAGACTCCTTGTCGTAGTCATCCTGACTACATTTCCAATTAAAAATTCCGTTAACGCTTCGCTCAGATGCTTTCTATCACCATTGCCACGCCTTGACCCACGCCCACACACATGGTGCATAACGCATACTTGCCGTTACGACGTTTTAACGCTTTCATCGCGGTGATGACCAGACGTGTCCCACTCATGCCGAGCGGATGACCGAGCGCAATGGCACCACCATTTGGGTTGATACGGGCGTCATCATCGGCAAGACCCAATTCGCGAATCACGGCAAGCGACTGCGCGGCAAAGGCTTCGTTCAGCTCGATAACGTCCATCTGCTCTAATGTGAGCCCCGTTTGCTCAAGCACCTTAAGTACCGCAGGCACAGGGCCGATACCCATATAGCGTGGCTCGACACCCGCACTCGCCATACCCACAATACGCGCTTGCGGCGTTAAATCATGTGCTTGACCAAAGTCCTCACTACCCATCAGTACGCAAGCAGCGCCGTCATTGACGCCTGATGCGTTACCCGCCGTCACTGAGCCGCCTTCTTTACGAAAGGGCGTTCTCAAACCAGCGAGGGCTGCCAAGCTGGTATCTGCGCGTGGGTGCTCGTCTTGCGCCACCATCACGCTGCCTTTTTTGGTTTTGACTTCAACGGGTAAGATCTCTTCAGTGAAGATACCTGACTGCTGGGCAGCGGCGGTTTTTTGTTGGCTGCGTAGCGCGAATAGATCTTGGTCTTCGCGGCTGACTTGGTATTTGTCCGCCACGTTTTCGGCTGTTTCTGGCATGCTGTCCACACCATGCGCGGCTTTCATTAATGGATTAATAAAGCGCCAACCGATGGCGGTATCAAAGATTTCTGGGGCGCGGTGAAAGGCGCTAGTCGGCTTTGACTGGACGTAGGGCGCGCGGCTCATGCTCTCGACACCACCAGCCAAGACAAACTCGGCCTCACCCGTTTTGACCAAGCGTGAGGCAATACCAATCGCGTCCATACCAGAGGCACAAAGACGGTTAACGGTGATGGCGGGCACGCTATCAGGTAAGCCTGCCAGTAACGTTGCCATACGCGCGACGTTACGGTTGTCCTCGCCAGCTTGGTTGGCACAGCCAATCACGACCTCATCGACGGTATCCCATGGCAAGTTTGGGTGCTCAGCTTTTAGATGTTGAATGGGCAAAGCGGCCAAATCATCCGTACGCACACTGCTTAGACTACCCGCATAGCGCCCGATTGGAGTGCGAATGGCGGCATAAATATAGACTTGTTGCATGATAATTTCCCTTTATAATAAACCAATTAAGCGTAAGCGCTTGCTGCGCGATAGGTGGCGGCTTTTCTGACCAGATACAGACTGGCGCGATAACGCTCTTCCCCATAAAGACGCTGTAAATTATTGAGCGTGCTCAGCACGGTGTCGTAGCCAAGCAGCGCTGCCCATTCAAATGGCCCTTTGGGATAATTCACACCGTATTTCATGGCCGCGTCGATGTCTGATTCAGAGGCGATGTCATGTAACACCGCTTCACAGCCTTCATTGATGAGCATGGCAATGGTACGTAACACATAAAGACCAGGATGATCGGCAGACCAAATAACACTTACGCCAAGGCGGGCAAAAGCTTGAGCCACTAGCGCGCGCTCGTTATCGTCACAGGCCATCGCAGCCGCCAATACGACCGCGCGGGCTTGTGACCAGTCGGCCTGCCAGTCCATCAGCATGACTTTGGCATCAGCGTAATCAGCCTCCACCGATTCACCCAGTGATAAACGGATGCTGATATCACCGATTTCGATACTGCTTTGCTCTGCCTCTTCAAGGGTCACCGTAAGGCCATCCGCAGCTTGTAAGCGCTCAACCAAACCTCTTGCGTAAGCCCAATCACCGCGTACGATAATAGTGGGCAGCGCTTTATCGTTCATATCATCATTTACGTCGACGCTTGGCAACGTATAAACTGGGGCTTTTGGCGTTTGGCTATAATCATAGAACCCTTGACCAGATTTACGACCGAAACACCCTGCATCGACCAATTCTTGTTGCACCAATGAGGGACGGTAACGCGGCTCATAAAAGAACGCTTGATAGACGCTTTGGGTCACTGAAAAGTTGATATCTTGACCGATTAAGTCAGTCAGCTCACATGGCCCCATGGCAAAACCACCGACTTCGCGCATGATAAAGTCAAGCTGCGCGGGTGTGGTCGCGTTTTCTTGCAAGGCGCGAAAGCCTTCGGCATAGTATGGACGCGCCACGCGGTTGACGATAAAACCTGGGGTAGATTTGGCGGTGACGGGTACTTTTTTCCAAGCACGCATCAAGTCAAACAAGCTATCTGTAATCTCAGGCGCTGTTCGTAACCCGCGCACAATCTCCACAAGCTTCATCACTGGGGCGGGGTTAAAAAAGTGTAAGCCCACCACGCGCTCAGGGTTAGGTACTGCGGCGGCAATCGCGGTGATCGATATGGACGACGTGTTGGAGGCAAAAATCGTATCATTGGCGCAAATAGCCGCTAATTGGACAAAGAGCTGCTGCTTGATGTCTTGACGCTCAACAATCGCCTCAACGACCATCTGCACGGCTGCCAACTCATTGATATCGGTAACAATCGATAGATTCGCTAGGGTGCTATCGAGTAGCGTTTGCGTCATCTTGCCTTTTTCTACCCGTTTGGCAAGTAAGCTTTCTAGGCCTGCCAAGGCGGCTTGGCTTTTGGCAGCATCCACGTCAAACAGATAGGTCGTGTGACCGTGCATGGCGGCCAGCTGGGCGATGCCAATGCCCATCGTGCCTGCCCCAATAACGGCAATGGCGGCTGTTGATAAATCCCTCGTTTCCATAATTAACGTCCTTGGTAAGTTGGGGTGCGTTTTTGCATAAAAGCTTGGACGCCTTCTTTATAGTCAGCTGAGCGGCCAGCAAGGCGCTGCAAGTCCCGCTCTAAGAGAAGCTGATCTTCTAAGCTGTTGTCCGCAGATACATTGATGGCTTTTTTAATCAGGCTTAGGCCATAAGTCGGTTGGCTGGCCAAGTGTTCAGCCAAGGTAATAACTTCACTACGCAGCGCGTCATCCTCGACCACTTGCCAAATCATGCCCCACGCCAGCGCTTGTTCCGCCGACAGCTTATCGCCTAGCATGGCTAAACCCATCGCACGGGCGCGTCCGACAACGCGAGGTAAAAACCATGTGCCGCCTGAATCGGGTACCAGCCCAAGACGGCAAAATGCTTGGATAAATGAGGCGGATTTGGCCGCCAATACCAAGTCACAGGCTAAGACGATGTTCGCACCCGCACCCGCTGCCACGCCATTGACCGCACAGATAACAGGCTTTGGCATAGTCGTAATCAGTTTAATCAGAGGGTTGTAATAAGTTTCGATGGATAGCCCCAAGTCTGGCGAGTCCGCATTCGGGTCAACCACGCGATCGCCCAAATCTTGACCGGCGCAAAAACCGCGACCTTCAGCCGAGAGCACCACAGCACGAATGCTGCTGTCCTTTGACCACGCTTTGAGCACGCTGGACACTTCTTTATGCATGACTTCGTTAAAGCTGTTCAGCTGCTTTGGGCGGTTTAAGGTCAGATAGCCGACCGCGTTTTTTTCTTCGACGAGAATCGTTTGATAGTCCATTACACACCTCTAAAACTGGGTTGACGTTTTTCCAAAAAGGCACGGATGCCTTCTTCGCGATCTTGAGTGGCAGCCAGCCAAACAAACAGCTGGCGCTCTTGTTTGAGGCCTTGGCTTAGGCTCACTTCATGAATGCTTTTGAGTGACTGCTTGATGGCGCGAATGGCCAAAGGGGCTTGCTTGGCGATCTTGGCTGCCAGATCAATGGTGTACTGTACGGTAAGCTCAGTTGGGCAGATTTGGGTGGTGATACCATGCTGCTTTGCGCTTGATGCATTGATGCGCTCGCCTGTCATCGCCCAACGCATGGCAAGCTGCTGACCGACTAGGCGGGCAAGACGCTGTGTCCCCCCTGCTCCTGGTAGCATGCCTAAGCCAATCTCAGGCAACGCAAATTGGGCGTTTTCACCCGTGACCAAGATGTCACCATGCAACACCAACTCAAAACCCGCGCCGAGGGCATAGCCATTGACCGCCATTAATAGCGGCTTGCTAAACTCATCAATGCGCTTCCATAAGGTTGGACGGATATCGGTTTGCAAGCTGACGGTATCGAGCTCGATAAGCTCGTTAAGATCAGCGCCCGCAGCGAAGCATTGAGTATTGCCAGTAATGACAACCGCCTTTATATTGGCATCAGCGTCATAGGCTTTCAGCTGCGTAGCAATCTCTTGCAACGTGGCGTTGTTTAAGGCGTTGCGTTTTTCTGGGCGATTGAGCTCAATCAGTGCAACGCCTGCTTTTGGGCTGGAGGTTTTAATGTAATTCATCCCTGAATCCTAATAAAAACAATGAAATAGAGGGTTTTTCTAAACCCTACTGTGGATATACAAACGACAGACAGTCTGCTGGCGTCTTGCGATCACGCATCAAAGCTTAAGCGTACGTTGGGTGAGACGGGTAAGGATTGGCAGCTGAGCACGTAGCCTTGATCCAACTCGTCTTGCTCAAGGCTATAGTTGACCGCCATGTCGACCTCACCGTCTATTACCTTACATTTACAAGTAGCACACACTCCGCCTTTACAGGCATAGGGTAAATCAGCACCTGCATTTAATGCCGCCTCTAAGATGCTGTCATCTTGTTTTGACACTTCAATGATCAGCTCACGACCGTCCAAAATGATGTTGACGCGCTCTTCGCTACGTTTTTCGATTTGCTGGGCGGTTGGTTTGTTGACCGTCCCCGTGTGGAAACGCTCGGTATGGATGTTCTTGCGATCGATACCAAGCTTTGGCAAGACTGTCTCAACGGCTTCCATCATCTCCTCTGGGCCACAGGCAAAGCAGTGATCTACATCAGCGCTGATTAATTGCGCGTCAAACAGCTGTTGTAATTTGTTCGCATCGATACGACCATTAAAGAGGTCGCTCTCGCTCAGTTCACGTGAGAAAATATTGACCAGTTGTAGGCGCGTTCTGAAACGGTCTTTAAGATCCATGATTTGCTCAGAAAACATGGTTTGTTGCCATGAGCGATTGCCGTATACCAAGGTAAAATTGGCCTCTGGCTGGGTGCTTAACACCGTTTTGACGATGGATAAAATGGGAGTGATACCACTACCCGCCGCAAAGCTTAAATAGTTTTGACCACCAGCTTTCGCAGCTTTTTGAAATAACACGCCTTGGGGCGGCATGACTTCTAGGGTCTGTCCTACTTCGAGATGCTCGTTCGCCCACGTAGAGAACTGACCTTGGTCAATCTTTTTGATGGCGATGCTCATGTCTTCTTGCACATCACTACAGATGGAATAGCAACGACGGATTTCGCCATTGTCAGTCATATGACGGATGGTCAAATGCTGACCCGGTTGGTACTCAAAGGTTTCCGCAATTTCTGGCGTGACGTCAAAGGCAATGCAAATCGCTTGCTCTGTCTGTGGCTGGATAGCTTTGATGGTGAGTGGTAAAAATTGACTCATGCGAAACTCCTTTTTGCATGTGGCTTAGCGTGCATATTGCTTAACATACTAATTAATTGGTGAGCTGACCGTAGGTGCCATCTTGCGACTGCCCTTATCTCAGATACATTAGATGCATTTAAAATAATCAAACGGCTCAAGGCAGTCGAGGCACTTATACAAGGCCTTGCACGCTGTCGACCCAAATTCGCTAATGATTTCGGTTCGTTTACTGCGACAATGGGGACAAGTTACCCCGCCGGTGAGTGGCATATGGCTACCACAGCTGTGCGCATCCCCTTGCGGCGGTGCAATGCCATAGTCTTGCAGCTTTTGCTTCCCAGCCTCACTCATCCAGTCGGTCGTCCACGCTTCAGACAAGTCAACCACTACCTTAACAGGGGTAAGCCCGCGCTCGGTAAACGTGCTTTTAATCTCGTCTTTTAGCATATCGGTTGCTGGGCAGCCACTATAGGTGGGGGTTAGACGCACCACGATTTCGTTATCGGCGTTGATGTCAACGCCTCGAATCATGCCTAAGTCAAGCACGGTCAGAACGGGTACTTCTGGATCATGAACCTGACTCAGGGCTTGCCAGCAGGCATCGGTGGCTTGTGGAATTAACTGCATACGTTGACTCCCTGTCTTGTATGTTGATTACCAATTCATATTGGGGTAAGTGCGCTGCATGTACTGCATTTCTGCCAAGATATAACCCAAGTGCTCGGTATGCGCGCCTTGCTTGGCACCGCGGCGGTATGCGCCATTGTCAGGTAAGGTTAAGTCCAAACGTGCCAATTCGCTTTCAACCTGCGCTGACCATTCAGCCTTTAAAGTATCTAGCTTTGGCAAGACCCCACTATCCACCAAGGCTTGTTCGTCAGCGGTCAGCTCAAACAATTCAGCGGTAAAGCGCCATAGATTGTCCAGCGCTTGTTGCGTTTTGTGGTGTGCCTCATCGGTACCGAGGCTTAAGCGCTCCATCCACGCATTAGAGAAACGTAAGTGATATTTTGCTTCTTTTAATGATTTCACACCAAAAGCGGCGATATCTGCATGGCTGCTTTGGCTTAACGCGTCCAGTAGCAGGATATGGTAATGATCCATCAGCCACTGACGTACCATCGTTTGGGCAAAATCCACATTGGGCTGCTCACACAGCAATAGGTTGCGATATTCTCGTTCGGTACGGAAAAACGCCAGCTTGTCTTCATCGCGGCCTAAGTCTTCGATTTGGCCTGCCAGACTCAGCACCGTGCGTGCTTGACCCAATAAGTCCAAACCAATATTTGATAAGGCAATATCCAACTCAAGCTCTGGGGCGTGTCCGCACCACTCCGACAAGCGGTGCGAGAGAATCAGCTGGCTATCACCAACGTGAAGTAAAAACTGTGTTAATGCTTGGTTATTCATCGACTGTCTCCTCCCTTAAATATGTTCAAAACCGTCTGGAATGTCATAAAAGGTAGGATGACGATATACCTTGTCGAGTGATGGCTCAAAAAACTCTGCTTTTTCCTCGGGTTGCGATGAGGTAATCAGCTCTGATTTCACCACCCAAATGCTTATCCCTTCGTTACGACGGGTGTAGACATCACGCGCGTTTTGTAGGGCGATTTCGTCATCTGGCGCGCGCAAGCTGCCAACATGACGATGACTTAACCCTTGTTTACTGCGGATAAACACTTCATAAAGTGACCAGTTATTTTTGCTTTCCATAGCGAATATTCCTTCCTTTAAACCAATATTAAGTCAGTTAAGCGACCTTTTGAGTGGTGGCTTGTTGTTTTTGTTTCTGCGCGTAAACGGCTGCAGAGTCACGAACCCACTTGCCCTCTTCCCACGCTTTACGGCGGGCTTCGATACGCTCATGGTTACAAGGGCCTTTACCCGCGATCACGGCAAAGAATTCATCCCAGTTGATTTCACCGAACTCATAGTTGCCCGTTTCTTCGTTAAACGTTAAGTCTTTATCAGGAACGGTCAGACCAAGCTCCAATACCTGTGGCACGGTGTTGTTCACAAACTTTTGGCGCAGCTCATCGTTACTAAAAAGCTTAATTTTCCACTTCATGCTCGCCGCACTGTTGGGTGAATTGTCGTCATTGGGACCGAACATCATTAGCGCAGGCCACCAGAAGCGGTCAACGGCATCTTGTGCCAGTGCTTTTTGTTCGGGTGTGCCATTTGCTAAGGCCATCATGGCTTCAAAACCTTGACGCTGGTGGAAGCTTTCTTCTTTACAGATACGCACCATTGCGCGTGCGTAGGGACCATATGAGGTGCGGCACAGTGCCACTTGGTTTACGATGGCCGCGCCGTCAACCAACCAGCCGATAGCAGCGATGTCCGCCCACGTTAAGGTTGGGTAGTTAAAGATTGAGGAGTATTTCATCTTACCGGCAATCAGCTTGTCCATCATATCGTCACGATCTGCGCCTAGGGTTTCAGCGGCGCTATATAGATAGAGTCCATGACCTGCTTCATCTTGAACTTTCGCTAACAACACGGCTTTACGTTTAAGTGTTGGTGCACGCGTAATCCAGTTACCCTCAGGCAACATACCAACGACTTCTGAATGCCCATGCTGCCCGATCTGGCGAATGAGCGTTTTACGATACGCCTCTGGCATCCAATCCTTTGGCTCAATTGAAATGTCCTTTTCAACCTTGCTATCAAACAATGCTACTTTCGTGGCTACTTGTGTATTCATATGACACCTCGTCCTTAAAGAATGTTCGTTCTATATAATATAAAGCGATACCTATTTAAAATCAAATATTATTTTAGTGTATCACTTTATTTATTAGGCGAATTTATATCTAAGTTATTGTTTTTTATAATTATTTGAGATAAATTATTTTAAATAAATTCTCATATTCTATAGACACGCTTGACTTTTTAGCGATTTAACGACAAATTATGATATGTTTTATCGTTGAATTTTAACTAAAATGTATCGTAAAGGGAGTTACTACATGTCAGACATCAAAACGTTAAGCTCACTCGTGCTCGGCAAAGCCTATATTGCCCAAAGCGACTTTCGCACCGTGCACCACGCCATCACTGGCGAACCCATTTATCAAGTCAGTAGCGCGGGTATCGACACCAAAGCCGTGGTTGATTACGCCAAAACACATGGCGCCGCGCTTGCCAACTGGACATTCCACGAGCGCGCCAATGCCTTAAAAGGGGTCGCACAATACCTGATGGAGCGTAAAGAAGATTTTTATGCCTTAGCCACGGCAACGGGTGCGACGCGTAAAGACGCTTGGGTCGATATTGAAGGGGGTTTTGGTACGTTATTTTCCTACTCAAGCCTTGTGCGCCGTGAGCTTAGCGATGAGACGGTCTTGATTGAAGACGCTTGGATTCCGCTGTCCAAACAGGGTACGTTTGGCGCGAAGCACATCCTAAGCCCAAAGTTGGGCGTGGCGGTGCATATTGATGCGTTTAACTTCCCTATCTGGGGGATGTTAGAGAAAATCGCCCCAACGCTATTGGCTGGTGTGCCGTGTATTGTCAAGCCAGCCACCGAAGGCGCTGAGCTGACGCATGCTGTGGTTGCCGCCATTCATGAAAGCGGCCTATTGCCAGAGGGCGCATTGCAGCTGATATGTGGTCAGACCTATGACTTGTTTGATCATCTAAATGCCCAAGACACCATCACCTTTACTGGCTCTGCGGTAACAGGGCAAAAACTGCGCGCCCATCCTCACTTAAATGCGCATTCGATTCCGTTCACTATGGAAGCCGACTCAGTCAATAGTGCTGTGTTAAGCCCAGACGCGAATGATGAAACGATCGATTTGTTTGTCCGTGAAGTGTTCCGCGAAGTGACGAGCAAAGCGGGGCAAAAATGTACGGCTATTCGTCGCGCCTTTGTCCCTGCCGCCTTGCTAGAAACCGCGCAAGCCCGCCTGATTAAAAAACTTCAAAAAGTCGTGGTGGGCGACCCCACTCGTGAAGACGTGACCATGGGCGCGTTGGCGAGCGTGAAGCAAAAACACGACGTCGCTGAAAAAGTGACCGAGCTAAGCCAAGAAGCCGACGTGGTCTTTGGCAGTCACTTACGCGACGACTTTACCCTACAGGTAGAGGACGCAGAAAAATCCGCCTGTTACCCGCCAACAGTGTTGGTCTGTCATCAGCCAACACAGGCTAAAAACATCCATCGCATCGAAGCCTTTGGCCCCGTGGTCACCCTCATGCCCTATAGCAACCTCGATGAACTCGGCGCGCTTGTCGCCCGTGGTGAAGGCAGTTTGGTGGCCTCTATCGTGCGCAATACCGACGAAAACATCGAAGCCTTATTGAAAAAAATTGCCCCTTGGCATGGCCGTATCCATATCCTAGATAGCGAAAGCGCTCGTGAAAGTACGGGTCACGGCTCACCGCTGCCCTTACTGATACATGGCGGCCCAGGTCGTGCAGGCGGCGGCGAAGAATTGGGTGGTCTACGCGCCGTCAAACACTACATGCAGCGTACCGCCCTGCAAGGCTCCCCCAACGCCATCACCCAAGTCAGTCACAGCTGGACAGCGGGTGCGGACGTGTTCGAAGACCGCGTGCACCCATTTAAAAAATCATTCGATGAGCTACGTATTGGTGAGCGTCTATTGACCGCACGGCGCACGGTGACTGAGGCAGACATCGTCAACTTTGCCTGCTTGAGTGGTGACCATTTCTACGCGCATATGGACAAAATCGCGGCGGCGGATTCGTTCTTTGGTGAGCGTGTGGCCCACGGTTACTTCATCGTATCAGCGGCCGCTGGCTTGTTTGTGGACGCAGCAGCAGGTCCTGTTATCGCAAACTACGGTATGGATAACCTACGCTTCGTTGAGCCTGTCAAGATTGGGGACACCATTCACGTGGAATTAACGTGTAAGCAAAAAACGCCAAAAGCGCAGCGCGACCCCGAGCAAAAACCACATGGTGTGGTGGTATGGGACATCAAAGTCAAGAACCAACGTGACGAATTAATCGCAACCTATGACATCTTGACCTTAGTTGAGCGTCAGGCTTGATATCTGTGCGGATATGCAAAAAGGAGTCGTTATGACTCCTTTTTTTTCGACTAAAGTAAGATTTTTTGATAAAACATGTTGACGTTAGATTGTAGAATGGCTAGATTATAGTTCAATTGATACATAATTATATAATTTAATATATAAAAAGTATCATTAATAGGCATCATATGCAGGTGCCACATCATGCTTGGCTAGGATAGCCATGCCATCGTTCCTAGGACAGTGGGTTTCTAGGACAACATACAGACAAGGAGTCACAAATGACCACCACCACCACGATGGCTGAAAACGCCTCGCTTGCTGTTCATAAAGATAAAAAAGTCCTCACTGCCACCTTGGTTGGCACGGCGATTGAATGGTATGATTTTTTTATCTATGCACAAGCGGCAAGTCTTGTATTTGCGCCCCTATTTTTCGCTGAAATCAGCAAATCCAACCCCATGCTGGCGCAAATCATCGCGTTTGCGACCATTGGTATCTCATTTCTCTTTCGCCCCTTAGGTGCCATCGTATATGGTCGTTTGGGTGACAAATACGGTCGCAAGATGGTATTGGTATCAACCCTGATTTTGATGGGTGCGTCAACGACCTTGATCGGCTTCTTGCCGACGTATGCGCAGATTGGGGTCTTAGCGCCCTTGGCGTTGGTGTTTTTACGTATTATCCAAGGCTTCTCTGCAGGGGGCGAATGGGGCGGTGCGGCATTGTTATCGGTCGAGCATGCGCCTATCAACAAACGCTCACTGTTTGGGTCTTACCCGCAGATTGGTGTACCCATCGGCATGATTTTAGCGACTGGTGTGCTACTGCTCTTAAATTTGATCTTGGGTAAAGAAGCCTACCTTGAGTGGGGCTGGCGCATTCCGTTTATCTTAT